>NZ_BAAADA010000155.1:0-4738 GCF_039522005.1 Alkalibacterium indicireducens | reverse complement strand
CTTCATCGACAGAAATCATCATACGAGCAACGAGAAATTTGGGAAACATAATTTTTCATAGATTATTGGGAGTTACCCAATTGATAGGGTTTACTTTACCACTTATAGTCGACTTTAAGTCAAGCAAATACAGAAAAAAACGGAGAAGGCACCTACACCTCTTCTCCGCTTAATGCTAAATTAATTAATCCAACTTAGTTCCGTTGGATTCGATGACTTGTTTATACCAGTCGAACGATTTTTTTCGAGAACGACTCATATCTCCATTCCCGTCATTATCCAAATCCACATGAATAAAGCCATAACGCTTATCCATTTCTCCAGTACCGGCAGAAACTAAATCAATACATCCCCAAGGAGTGTATCCTATCAAATCAACCCCATCAAGGATGATGGCATCATGCATCTCCTTGATATGTTTCTTGAAATATTGTATACGGTAATCATCATAAATTGCCCCGTCTTCTTTAACCTTGTCGTATGCACCCAATCCATTTTCTACTATAAATAATGGTGCCTGGTAACGGTCATATATTTTAGATAAGGCCACCCTCAAGCCAGTTGGATCAATTGCCCACCCCCAATCCGATATCTCCAAATAAGGATTTTTAGTTACTTTCATCTGGTTCCCAATGACAATATCTGATTCCTTAGCGTCGACATCTGATACAGACGACATATAGTAACTAAATCCTATATAATCTACAGTACCGATTTTTAGCAGCTCATCATCTTCTGGTTCTTTCTTTATGACTATTCCTTCTCTATCGAATGCTTTCAGTTTATAAGAAGGATAGTAGCCTTTTACCTGAACATCCATATAGAATTCCATTTCACGGTTAAACTGCAAAGATTCAAGAATATTTGCAGGTTTGCAGTCTCTGGGATAATTGAGAATATAACACACCATCATACCGATTTGGAAATCAGGATTGATTTTTTTACCTATCTGAACAGCCTTAGCACTTGCAACAAACACATGATGTTTTGCCTGGAACAAAGTTTGCGGGTCATTGGAATGAATACCTAACTGTGACCAACTTCTTAAAATGTTTATTTCGTTAAATGTCATCCAGTACTTCACTTTACCTTTGTAACGCTTAAATAAGATTTTGCAGAAGAATGTATAGAAATCAATGACTTCTCTACTGGACCATCCATCATATTCATCCGCAAGATAAGTCGGCATATCAAAGTGATTCAGTGTAACAACTGGTTCAATATTATACTTCAGTAATTCATCAATGACTTTGTCATAAAATATTAGTCCTTCTTCATTCAACTCTTTTGTGCCTTTTGGACATACGCGAGCCCAGTTGATTGAAAAGCGGAAACTGTTGAAACCCATTTCTGCGAATAATGCAATATCCTCTTCCCAATGATGATAAAAGTCAGTAGCCACATGACTTGGATAGTACTGATCTGGGATAACATAGGCTTTGGCTCCTTCAGGTAGGGGCTCGTTTCGTTCTCTACTACCTATTTTTCCGTCTGGTGTTTTAAAAGTGACTTTTCTTGGCGTTTTCTGATCTCCGCTTGTAATGACATCGGCTAAACTTAAACCCTTACCCCCTGATAAATAGCCTCCTTCGTACTGATTGGCAGCTGTAGCTCCGCCCATAAAAAATTTTCTGGAAATACATTAGACATTTTAATCCTCCTAGATATCCTTCGTGCTGATATTAAACTTCTAAAGCTAGAATAAAGTTCCCGCCATCTACCTTAGATTCTGATGTTACTTTTACATTTTTATATTTATCCGAGTTAGTGACCACTACTGGAGTAATGATTGGATACCCTGCTTGTTCAATTTTATCTATGTCGAATTCAATCAAAGGTTGGCCCATTGTCACTTTGTCACCTTGCTTAACATAGCTGCTGAAATATTTTCCTTCTAATTGAACCGTATCCATACCTATATGCATCAGTATCTCTGCACCAGATTCAGTTGTGACACCTACAGCGTGGTTTGTAGGGAAAAGTGTAGTAACAATGCCATCTGCCGGAGATAACAGGGTACCTTCCGTTGGTTGTATAGCAATACCATGTCCTAATGCTCCTGAAGAAAATGCCGCATCATCTAATTTTGATAGTGAGATAACATCCCCTTTTAATGGGCTCATTAATTGCTGACCTTCAATAACCAAGTCCCCTCCATTATTTACATTAGAAACTTTTCCACTGTTATCAGCGCCAGTTACTGGTGTATCTTTCTCCTTTTGTCGAACATTTCCGAAGAAATAAGTCAAAATAAAACCTAGAATAAAGGCGATTATTGTAGCGACTACTGCTGCAATAAATCCAGTATTTAATCCTTCTGTCGGATGAATTCTATTAGCATAACCAAACACGCCAAATCCACCCATCTGATGCACTACACTACCGAAGTGTCCTAAAATTCCGCCACCTACACCTGCTGCGATTAAACTTATGATAAACGGTTTTTTAAGTGGTAAGGTTACCCCATAAATGGCCGGTTCTGTTACACCAAAAATACCTGAAATAAAGGCAGGTGCACTCAAAGTCTTTATTGTCTGATCTTTTGTTTTAAGCCATACTGCTAAGACTACCCCCGTCTGAGCAAATGATGCCGCAAAGGAAGCGCCTAATACTGGGTCATAGCCCATGGTAGATAAATTGGTAATCGCAACTGCTACTAATCCCAAATGAATACCAAAAATAACTAATACCTGCCATAAGCCTCCAATTAACATACCGGCAATAAGTGGACTGATACCATATACCCAAACAATTCCCTCTCCTAGTAGCTGACTTGCCCACGTAGCGATAGGTCCAATGAAGAGGAAGGTCAATGGTACGATGATAAGTATAGTGAAAAAAGGTATTAAGAACGTTTTCACTACATCTGGTATGACTTTTTTCAGCATCTTCTCAGCTTTAGAAGCTAAGAAGGTTGCTAATATAACCGGTATAACTGAAGAAGAATACGTCATTAATATAACAGGTATACCTAAAAATGTAATATAAACAGGAGATTCAAAAAGTGTTCCCGCAAACAATGTGTATAGGACTTCACCATCAGTCAGCCCTGAAAGTGCAGGATATACCAATGATGCACCAATCACCATTCCTACAAATGGTTTGACATCAAACTTCTTAGCTGCTGTGTATCCGAGAAAAATGGGAAGGAAGAAAAACAGTGAATCCCCGATAGCATTGAGGATCTGATACGTTCCCATGTCTTGAGTTAATAATCCCGTTGCAATAAATAATGCGTTAAATCCTTTAATCATTCCGGTAGCTGCTAATACACCTAAAATCGGGGTAAATATTGCAGAAATTATATCGATCGCTCGACTTATAAAGTTCTGATCAGAATCTTCAGGTTCTTCAGTAGAAGATGCAGAAGTTGTTCCAAATCCACCTTCATTAACTACTGCCTCATATACGTCCGGAACATGATTCCCTATAACGACTTGATATTGTCCACCACTCTTCATGACGGTTACTATACCATCCATATTCTTTAAAATATCTGTATTAGCTTTACCTTCATCTTTTAATTTAAACCGTAGTCGGGTAATACAGTGAACAACACTCTTCACATTATTTTCGCCACCAACGTTTTCAATAATTTTTTTAGCTAATCCTTCATAAGCCATTGCTATTTCCTCCTATTTCTTTCTCATTTTTTAATATTTCTTTTGCATATTCAATATAGTAATGTCTACTATTTGCACTCGTTTCATAATCTGCAACTTTTAACATTATTTTTGCTTTTAGGATATTTATCTCTTTCTGATTATTGCTTTTTGAGTTCAATAATAAATCACATAGTTCCATCGCCCATAATAAATCTTCTTTATCATTATCGTTTACTATTTCACTCATTATTTTTTCCTTGTTTTCAATCAAACTTAAAAGTTTTTCAGAATATTTTTCTTTAGATAACTTATTAGTATTAGTAGGATTACCATCAAACCAGCCTAAGTAAGCACTATAAATTGATTTGATTGACCATTCAACTGTTCCATAGAATTCTTCCATGTAAGGTAGACTTTGAAGATGAGATGGAAGTTTTACATTTTTAATTACTTCATCTACTGCGTATCCCAGATTCATGTAATCCAAAGTTTGTAATAATATTTCTTTAAGGCTTTCTTTGTAGTTATTTAGAACTAATTGTACCTTTGATTTGCCGATTAAAGGATCGGTATGTCCAGGGAGAACAACCTCTGAGTCATAAGACAATAACAACTCTAAGCTATCTATCCACTGTGCAATGTCACGATATTTACCTCCTCTCAATGCATATAAATTTGGCCAACAAGCATAGTAGTTATCTCCAATACACAAAACTTGCTCTTCTGGAATCCATATTAATCCAGTATCATCTGTTTCTCCTGGAGCGGGTGCAAGGTGAATAGAAACTCCATCTATATCTAAAATAGTTTCTTTATTGATATATTCTGTAGGTGATAAGAAATCATATTTACCTTCCCCAACAGCATGGCCTTCTCTAATCCCAATACCTTGACCAATCGCTTCTTCATCGCTCAAATTATAGCCAAATTGCCTTACAGTTCGTGCCATGAGTACCTTTGAAATCCGTTCTGAATATTTCAACTCAGACTTAACTGGCTCAAAAGCTATAATATTATTAACAGTATCTTTGAAGTAGTTTGCCCCCCCTCTATGATCGTTACTGTCAAATTTTTTTGTTCTTAAAGGTCTATAACCGTTGTTCTATCAAGGAAAAGACAAAAAACACTTGCCC
>NZ_BAAADA010000154.1:0-927 GCF_039522005.1 Alkalibacterium indicireducens | reverse complement strand
GAAACCTGTGCAGACAAGAATGGAGTTCGTAGGAAGCCCCCACTTCAAAATCCGGAGGATTTAAGTGGTGGGTAGTTCACTAAAGTGACTTTTAGAGAAGCTGAAATCATTAAACAGGAAGGTCAGATCAAAGAAAGTATTTGGCTTTATGAAGAGCTATATCGGTTAGATAATGGTTATGAAGTTCATGCGCTTTTGGCAGGAGAAGAAATGGCTGAGCTGATCATTCAGTGCACTGATATTATGGTCGAATAAAATGAGAAATCAAGTTAAAGAATCATGTATCAACGTCACTATCGAGCATATTGAAGGAAATAATAGAAAAGAAGATTATCATAAGTTGTGGAACTAAATAAGTATGACGCATCTAAAGAAATTGAAGTAATTTTTTTTGAAGAGAATGTACTGCAATCTATTTGTCTATTTGAACCAATTTCATAACTAACTTTTTAAAAAAGGAAACACTCGTCTAATTTCAAAATGACTATTTTTTAAAAATTACACGGCTATTTCTTTTCTGTTCTTTCTCTCAGCTAACCGTTGGTTTGCATAGGTTCGTGCATTGTATGCCAGTTGAATCAAACGATAAAAAGCATTGGCATGATCGGCTTTATAAAAGCGTGTAGCATTGAGTTGATAGGCATCTTTTAAGTAAGCGTTGACTCGCTCGACACTGCTTCGCTCATTGTAGATACGCTGCCAAGCTTGTGTGCCTCTTGCGGGATGATTGTACTTTCTGGCATCATCCATTTGTTTTACCTTATAGACTTTTTGACACAGCCTCGCATTTTTTAGGGGCACTCCCGGCAATGGGCTTCTGGTCGAACATACTTGAGGGCACCATAACGTTTATTATAGCTGTGTTCACGAAAACAGGTAGGGGCATAATGGTCATCAACTTCCCCATTATGTTTCGCTTGTCTTTTT
>NZ_BAAADA010000153.1:0-7246 GCF_039522005.1 Alkalibacterium indicireducens | reverse complement strand
AGTGTTCCATTGCCTTCCTCCTACATGCTCGATTTAGAGGCTGCCCTGACGTAAAAAGGGCAAATTCAAAGAGATTTATGTTGCAACTGAACCATTAGAAGATCTCCTGATTGCTGAGCTGGCTGAGCATGGTTACGATGTCGGCGCAGTTGAAATTACTGTAGGAACAAACTATGAAGCGGTTGGAGAAGCAATGTCTGCCGGAACACTTGATGTGGGCTTCCTTCCAGGTGGAACATACGTCCTGTATGATGATTCTGCAGAAGTTATTCTGACTGCAACACGTGCTGGTCTGAACAACGATTCAGATAACCCAGCTGACTGGAATGAAAACAAACCGACTGAAGCTACTGACGAACAGGTGACGTACTACCGTTCAATCCTGATCGCAGGTCCATCTGAAAAAGGTAGAGAATTAGCTGATAAAATTAACAGCGGAGAAGAACTTACTTGGGAAGATGTTGATTCAGCGTCTTGGAGCGTTATGAGCTCTTCTTCATCTGCTGGATACATTTATCCAACAATCTGGATGCAGGAAAACTTTGGTCGGTCTCTGACAGACCTAAGCCAGATCGTTCAAGCTGACTCTTATGCGAACTCATTTGCAAGACTGGCAGCTGAACAGGTCGATCTGATCGTTGCTTACGCAGATGCACGTCGCGACTATGTTGATATCTGGGAAGAAGACTTTGGTGCTGATAACGATATTTGGGAAGATACAGATGTCGTAGGTGTAACACCAGGAATCTACAACGATACAATCAGTGTCAGCCGGTTCTCAGAAATCATGGATGACGATCTGATCGAAGCTCTACAGCAGTCATTCATCAACATTGCACAGACAGACGAAGGACGCGAAGTCATCGCGATCTACTCACACGAAGGTTATAAACCTGCAACAAGCGAAGACTATGACGTAGAAAGAGAAGCACAACAGATTCTACGCGACATGTCTGAATAATTTAAGAATTTACGACTAAACTAAATGAAAAATTAAGCTGGGAGCGCCCTCTCCTGGCTTTCTTTTTGATTATCTCCAGAGAGGAAATAGGCCAAAATGATAAAATTTAAAGATGTAAACAAGATATACCCGAATGGGGTCACTGCCTTGAAAAATGTAAATCTGACCATTGATCAGGGAGAATTCGTTGCGATTATCGGATTGTCTGGTGCCGGAAAATCCACACTTATCCGCTGCATCAACCGTATGCATGAAATTAACGAGGGAACATTGACCGTTAATGATGTAAATGTCGGACAACTGAGTGGAAAGCAGATCCGTTCTTTCCGTCGTAAAATTGGAATGATCTTCCAGTCGTTCAACTTAGTGACACGTACATCAGTAATTAATAATGTATTGATTTCATCTGTACCTGAACTGTCATGGTGGAGAAAGTTCGTTGGTCTGTTTCCTAAGGAGAAAAAAGTAGAAGCACTTGAAGCCCTGGATAAAGTAGGTATCCTGGACAAAGCATATAATCGTGTCGATCAGCTCTCAGGTGGTCAGCAGCAGCGTGTGGCACTAGCCCGTACGATTGCTCAGAATCCGGATATTATCTTAGCAGATGAACCGGTTGCGTCCCTTGACCCAGTCACAGCTAAAGTGGTCATGGATGACTTCAAACGAATCAATCAGGAAACAAACATGTCCATCCTGATCAACATTCACCACGTTGAACTGGCTCTGGAGTATGCCGATCGCGTAATCGGTATCCGTCAGGGAGAAGTCGTGTATGATGGAAAATCCGAAGATGTTTCTCAGGATGTACTGGACCAGATCTACGGCAGTGCCGACAATGTTCCTAAAATGGATGAACCGGAAGAAGCAGAGGTCTAGGAGGGACGAGCATGAGAGAAACAGTATACGATAAGATTTTCAAACCTAAGACCTATACTTTGTCGAATGGAAAAGGAGTGAAACAGCGTGCTTCCCGAGCTCCTCTTATTCTTCTGATCGTTTTATTCGTGACGGTTGTGTCATGGGAAGTCACAGGTGTGGACCTGTCGATGTTAAGAACACGAGGACATCAGTTCATTGTCATACTAACTGCCATGTTCCCGCCAAACTTTAATTTTATGAATAATGTATGGGGCCCGCTTTTCGATACGATTCAGATGTCACTTCTGGGATCCATTGCCGGAGCCTTACTGGCTATACCGTTTGCTTTGCTGTCATCCAGTAACATAATAAGGAACCGGTTATTAAACGGCTTTTTCAAACTGTTCCTGAGTATTTTAAGAACGCTGCCTACGCTGATTTCTGCATTGATTGCTACGTTCATCTTCGGACTGGGAACTATGGCCGGAACGGTAGCGATTTTCCTCTTTACCCTGTCTTATATTGGTAAACTGATGTATGAACATATTGAAAACGTCGATATGGGGGCTTTTGAAGCGCATGAATCCATGGGTCTGTCCAAAGTGGAAGCTTTCCGCTATGCTATCGTACCGGATGTTCTTCCAACCTACTTGTCTGTGTCATTATATGCCTTTGAAGGAAATATAAGATATGCAGCCATTCTTGGTTATGTAGGAGCCGGAGGAGTCGGTCTCCTGCTGGACGAGCGTTTGGGCTGGAGAGACTACCCGAGCGTGGGAATGGTCCTTCTGATATTGATGCTGGTTGTCTTCGTGATTGAACGCATCAGTGAATACTTCCGAATGAAACTGACTTAATAAAGGAGCAGAGAGAAAATGAATAAAGCTGTTGCACAGCAACTTGAAAAAGCACCAAATCGTAAAGTTTATTTATCAACTATTGCAATCATCCTGACTGCTCTTATCATCTGGTCATTCATGGGAGTCAATATCACTGGTTTTGATCAACAAGGAATGAGAATCGCCAGAAATATCTTCCGCGGGCTGTTTTCACCGGACCTGGAATTCCTGTTTGACTTCACATCAGGTGGAGGGGTACCAGGGCTCTTGTTTGAAACGATCGCCATCGCCTTTTTAGGAACAGTATTCGGGTCCTTTCTGGCGATCCCGATCTCATTCTTGATGTCCCCAAGTATCGTTTCCAGGCCTGTAGCCTTTGTGACACGTCTGGTCGTTATCTTTATCCGGACCATTCCTTCACTTGTATACGGGTTAATGTTCATCCGTGTAACTGGACCTGGTCCATATGCAGGTGTGCTGACGATGTCTCTGACTTCGATCGGTATGATTTCGCGTTTATACGTGGATGTCATTGAAAACCTGGACAGAGGCGTTCTTGAAGCCATGACCTCTATGGGCTGTACGACTTACCAGAAAGTACGTTACGGCATTCTGCCACAGCTGTTCTCAAGCTTCCTGTCTGTAACGATCTACCGTTACGATATGAACCTGCGTGATGCAACCATACTGGGACTAGTTGGAGCTGGAGGAATTGGAGCACCTCTGATATTCGCCATGCGTTCTTACAGATGGAGCGAAGTCGGATCAATCCTGATTGGACTGGTTGTTCTGATCCTGGCAGTTGAGATTTTCTCCAACAAACTGCGTGAACGTTTAGTTAATGGATAAAAAAATAGTTCTAGTCAAAAAGAAAGGATCCACCATTCTGTGTAGTTACAGAGAGATAGATCCTTTTTTTGGTTAAATTTAATCCCAAACAGGAATAGAAGAGTTCTGAGTGGTTTCTGCAATGATTTCAGCTGTTTCATCTGTCTGGTAAGTGTCAACAATCTTCTGATATATGTCGTTGTCAACATCTTCAGAACGGACAACGATAGCATTGATGTATGGTTCTGAATCTTCATTCACAGGCTCAAGGAAAATCGCATCCTGTGAAGGGATTAAGCCAGCATCAATAGCCATACCGACGTTGATCACAGCTGCAGCGGCATCAGTTAATGAGCGAGCCGTCTGGTTTCCTGCAACGGTCACGATATCCAGATTTAATGGATTGCTTGTTATATCGTCTACGACGGGGCGGTTCCCTGCTTCTGGATCCACTTCAAGAAGCCCTGCTGACTGTAATAAAATCAATGCGCGACCTTCGTTTGATGCATCGTTCGGGATAACGATTGTGTCTCCTTCTTGAATATCGGATACATCTTCCACGTATTCAGAATAAATACCTAAAGGGTTGAGCGTTGTATAGCCAATCGGGGTCAAGTCATTTCCGGTATCATCATTGAAGTCGTCTAAGAAGATTACAGTCTGAAAGGCGTTCAATTCGATATCTCCGTCAGCTAGAGCTGTATTAGGGGTTTGATAATCTGAAAAAGTAACGATTTCCAAGTTGATTCCTTCATCCGCCAGCCGATCTCGAACGCTTTCCCAGGCTTCATTATTTTCGCCCACTACCCCCAGTCTTACCGTTTCTCCATCATTTCCACAAGCAGCCAGTACAACCGCGAATACAATACTTAGTAGAGCTAAAAATCCTTTTTTCATCATTATTTCTCCATTCTATTTTTATTATTGTGTTAATGTAATTTAGCTTGTTTGTTAATGTGTTGTTTTTCTGATCAGAATACGTCCGATCCATTGGGTGACAAAGACGATCAGCATGATCAAAAGAGTGGAGACAATAGTGATATCCAGCTGATAACGGTTGTATCCTCTAGCAATAGCCAAGTCGCCTAACCCACCGCCCCCAACGACGCCTGCCATGGTAGTTAGACCGATTAGATTAATAATCGATACAGCAGACACACGAACGAGAGAAGGGAGGCCTTCTTTTAAATATACGCCGAATATAATTTCCAACGGTGAGGATCCCATGGATTCAGCGGCTTCTACTATACCAGGATCAACTTCAAGCAAAGCATTTTCAACCTGACGTGAATAAAAAGGAATAATCCCGATAGTTAGGGGCACAATGGCAGCGGTCGTTCCAATCGTCGTCCCTACAATAAAGCGAGTGAAAGGTGCGAGCAGAGCCATCAGAATAATAAATGGGACGGAACGCCCTGTATTAATAAACTGCTCTAATTTATTATATAACCGTGGTTTTTCCAGAATACCTCGTCTGTTCGTTATGACTAAGATCACTCCGAACGTGATTCCGATTGTTCCTGCAATTACTGCTGCAATCAGAGTCATGTAGATGGTCTGCCATGTGCTTTGAAGAATGCGGTCAGGAATTGCCCAGACATTAGGTGCGATGGTCTCTAACCAGTTAAGTAATCTATTCATATTATTTTCCTCCCGAAACTAAATAATTTTCTCTCTATTCAATGGAATTACTTTCGATTTGTTTACCAGCTGAATTTTTTCAAGCTGCTGGACGGTTACCTGCTGTGATTCGAGATAATTGACAGCTTGCTTTATCTGTTGAGACGAGCCACTTAATATGACGATCAAATTTCCAATAGGGGTATCGTAGAGAATTTCGATATCACCATACAAGATATTTGTCGTAACCGTAAATCGTGAATAGAGACTGGCTATGAGCGGTTCATTTGTACTCTGACCAACGAATGAGAGCCTTACAACGATGTCGTTATCATGGAGATCAAGAATTGATGGGTGTTTGGCCAGTTTCACCAAGGCCTGATCAATGTGGGTTGCCGTGTTAATGAACTCTTGGGTCAATGCATTCTTAGGATCAGTAAAGATGGACACGATATCACCTTCTTCAACGACTGAACCATTTTCCATTACAGCTACTTTATTGCAAATCTCTTTGATTACCTCCATTTCATGAGTGATAATGACAATGGTCAATCCAAGCTTGTCATTCAAGTCTTTCAGCAATTCCAGTATCGACAAAGTGGTCTTGGGGTCCAGCGCACTCGTCGCTTCATCACAGAGCAAGACTTCGGGATCGTTGGCCAATGCCCGGGCTATTCCTACACGCTGTTTCTGACCGCCTGATAATTGGGAAGGGTAGACGTCGTGTTTATCAGCTAGACCAACTAGGTCAAGAAGTTCTGTGACTTTCAGTTTTTTCTCTTCAGAAGACAAGGAGCTTGAACGCAAGGCATAATGAACATTCCCAGCGACTGTGCGAGCATTCATCAGATTGAAATGCTGAAAGATCATGCCTATTTTCTTTCGTGCACTACGCAAGTCTTTTGCATTCAACCCCAGAAGGTCCTGACCACTGACATGAACAGTCCCGTTAGAAGGGCGCTGCAGTAAATTGATCGTTCTCACAAGGGTACTTTTTCCAGCTCCTGAATAGCCGACGATCCCGTAGACATCTCCTTTTTCAATGGTCAGTGATACATCACGAACGGCATGAAGTATATGTTCTTTCGTTTCAAAGTGTACATCGATATGTTTCAGTTCTATCATTGTTTCTCTCCCCTTTATCTGCTGAATGAGCATCTGATGATATAAAAAAAGCGGTCGTCTTGATTAGACAGTCAAAACCAGCAAACCGGTTTTATTTAGTCTAATCAAAGGACGAACGCTTAAGTCGTGGTACCACCTTTGTTTGTGTCTTTCTCGCAAAAAACACCTCATTGAGGAAAGAAGAGTATCAATTCTTCTTTCTCAAAAGCAGTAACGGTTGCTGCCGTGATAGCCTAGCCTATAAAAGGATCGGTATCCCACTTGAACTTGCGTAGAAGTCATGCCGAGCAAGTTTGTCATAGAGACCATATTCAATGTCTTCAAGTAAACCTGCTTTCAGCATGCACAGGCTCTCTGTTTTACTTTAGTGTCATTTACTCATCTCTTACGTGTTTTACTTATATTGTTTTCAGGTATTAAAAAAGTCCCTGAAAGAAGTCCGCTTCAAGCGAACTTCCTCCAAGGACGAAATAGTCTCGTGTTACCACCTTGATTTGCAATGGAATTTCTTCTCATTGCCTCCACCAGTACGCTGCACAAGAAGTGCGTGATACTGTGACACTGTAACGGGTGTGACCGTAGTGGACTTATTTTAACATTCGTCCAATCTGCTTCAGCTTGAACAGGTGTAAATAGCTGTCCGAAGCTTTAAAAGACCATTTTCCTATTTTTCCATCCTACCCCTTTTCACCAGTCGGGGCTCTCTGAGAAGACTTCCTAATAGTACTTATCTTTACACATTTATGATGTTTGTTTCTTGTTGCTCATTACTATAGCAAGGTTTTACATCACCTGTCAACACTAAATTCTATGATAGCTATAAATAAATGTAAATCATTTATCTCACTAGACGAACAAAGGGGTCACGTTGGTTTCAGAATTGCTTATTCCTCGGGCTAATTGACCAATGTCGAGTATGTGATTTATCGTACTGCGACTGAAGACACTCGCTTCTATAAGCGGGTGATGAATGGCGCTCGAGCTTGCTCGACAGTATTTTCGAAAAAAGTAAAAA
>NZ_BAAADA010000152.1:0-755 GCF_039522005.1 Alkalibacterium indicireducens | reverse complement strand
GAATTAACGAATACAGGTTTTCTAATTACATGCAATAGTGGATATTTAGTGTAAAAAGGGTAAATTCAAAAATAGCTAAGTATTGATTTTATATTTTCGCCGTGGTATAATATCTTCATTGCTCGATGATTCACAAACTTTGCTAGGAGGAAAAAACTATGTTAACGACATTTAAAGCAGTTACAAAAAAATTACCTGATGGACTTCAAGTTGAATGTAACTCAAGAGGATTTAAAATTATAGCAGATGAACCAGAAGATCTTGGTGGGACTGACAAGGCAATGAACCCTGTTGAAATGGTTTTATGCGCTTTAGGTGCTTGCCAAACTATTGTTGCTAGTGCATTTGCTGAAGCTCATAATTTCTCTTTTGACGAATTTCACGTTGAACTTGAGGGTGATTTGGATCCAGATGGCTTTTTAGGACTCGCGGATGTAAGAAATGGCTTTGAAGAAATTCGTTTTTCTATGCACTTTAAAACAAATGAATCACAAGAAAAAGCAGAAGCCTTTGCAAATTTTATTGAAAAAACTTGTCCAGTAGGAGATTGTTTAGAAAACGGTGTTAAATTAGTATTATCTAATGTTGTCAGATATTAATTTAAATGACTAAGCTAGTTTAAATATAATCTTTTGTACAGCAGATTGGAATTTATTCAATTATCAATCTGCTGTTTATTATAATTAACTCAAGTTTTGCAGTTGAATATCCAGGTTTAACCCTTGCGGTTATTGAAACTTCTTATAAATAATTAT
>NZ_BAAADA010000151.1:0-10996 GCF_039522005.1 Alkalibacterium indicireducens | reverse complement strand
CTTCTTTCTTTTTGTCTACTTTAATTTCTTGCCCTACTATTTTACTTTCCGACAACTATTTTACACATAGATTTTCATTTACATAAAGACATTTAAAAGATAGAGCAAGCAGCTGAAGCAACGATTAGCCTGCGAATCTGCTGTCTCAGTTGTCAATATCAGCCCCCTCATATACACTGAAAGCATAAGTGACGGAGCTGATTAATAAAAAGGAGTGAACTTGCATGTCAGAAAAAGAGGTACTGATTGTAGGCGTTGGACCAACAGGACTCGTTCTGGCTATGGAACTGGCTTATTACAATGTCCCGTTCAAACTGATCGATCAGAAGTCAGGTCCTGGGGAGTCATCAAGAGCCATGCTGACCGTATGAAACCTTTAAAATAAGCATTATGAATAAGATTTGCTAAATGATTATGTAGAGGAACATTTTTTGCGTGTGCATTTTTTCAAGTAAATATGCTATCCTTTAATAAGTAATGAATAGATGAAATGGAGTGGATAAGATGAAAGTATCAACAAAGTGGGAAGGCAATCTGGCCTTCACGATGACTAATCCAGACGGGAACCAGGTCAGAATGGATGCCCGCAAGGAAGCTGGAGGAGACGGAACAGGTGCGTCACCAATGGAGACCGTCCTAGGCGGTCTGGCAGGCTGCATGGGTATCGACATGTACATGATTTTGAAGCCGTATCAGGACAAAATCAGCCGTATGGAAATTGACACTGATGGGGAAAGAAATGACACACCACCTAAGTTCTTCACGGCAATCGAAGTGACCGTCCATGTTGACGGAGACGTACCGGCCAGCCGTGTATGGCGTGCGGTCAAACTAAGTGACGAGAAATACTGTTCAGTAGCTAACTCACTGAAAGCTGACTTAAGTTATAAGGTTATCCTGAACGGTGAAGAAGTTTCTGACGAAAAATAATTTAGACAGGCAGCAGGTGAGGCCTGTTCATTAGGAGAGTGACACATGGCAACATTGAACGTAACATTTCAATCTCGCGAATTGATGAGAAAAGTTTCGTTTTCAGCAGTGATTCCATCTTCAATAAAATCCTTGTATGACCCGGAACCGATTGAAGAAACAAGTGGTTCTCTAAAGACTCTGTACCTGCTTCACGGCTGGGATGGGAATCACGAAGACTGGATCCAGAATACTCGGATTGTCAAATGGGCGACAGAATACAACATCGCAGTTATCATGCCATCCGGCGAAAACAGTTTTTACTTCGATCATCCGAGCGAAGACAATTACGGAAAATTCATCGGAGAAGAGCTGATTCGAGAAACACGGCGGCTCTTTCCGCTTTCTGAAAAAAGAGAAGACACCTTCATCGGCGGCTTGTCGATGGGAGGCTACGGCGCTTTGAGAAATGGCTATGCTTATCCAAATGTATTCAGTAAAGTCATCGCCTTGTCGAGTCGGATTTTCCAGAAAGATGACCCATTCCACGACTTGTCAGAAGATAATCCGATCAACAGACGTGTCTGGCATCTTCTTGGCAGCAAAAGCTATAGCGCGATCACTGATGAGATGGACATTTATAAACTGATCGAAAGGTGTGCCAACAAACCGGAGCTGTTCATGGCATGCGGAACTGAAGACTTTTTGATCGAAGAGAATCGTGCGCTGCATACATGGCTGAAGGATCAGGGGCTTGATCACGATTACATGGAAGCACCCGGCGAACACAACTGGGACTTCTGGACAAAGTCGATGCAAAAAGCTCTTCCGTGGGCGCTTGAGCTGACTTCAGAACATGACAAAGGATAAGTAGAATGATAAGCTTAGTCGAGGTCAATGAGGCAAACTGGCGTGAAGTAACAGAATTGAAGGTGTCGGACGAACAGACTGTCCATATCGAGTCGAATGCCCAGTCACTGCTCGAAGCTGCTTACGACACAAGTCTGGACTGGCACCCATACGGGATTTATTCGGAAAACAATCTGATCGGCTTTGCAATGATTGGAGCGTACAACTCAGAAGAAAAATATATCTGGCTCGACCGGTTGATGCTGAGCCATGATGTGCAGGGCAAAGGTTTAGGGACAGATGTAATGCGTGTGATCATCGAGTATATCTCTAATAATTGGAACGTATCAGAAATCGTTCTAAGCGTGACTCCAGATAACCACGCCGCAATCGGGTTCTACAAAAAAGTCGGCTTCCAGTGGCTCGACAAGACCGATCCAGCTAACGGTGAACAGCTGATGAGTATGAAAATTTAGAAATTTCGGAGACGAATGCCTTATAAAAGTTAGATATGAGGCATTCGTCTCTTACTTTTATGTCTCAATGCTTCTTAAAGCTCCATTATGAGGCATTCGCGGCTCTCAAACTGATTCCAATGCTTCATAAAAGTAAGATATGAGGCATTGAGCATAGCAGAATAGACGGTACTGATTCCGTTAATGACTGAAAGACATAGAAAACAGCGGAAAGATTGTAGTTATAAGATAAATGCCTAATAAAAGTAGGAAAAGAGGCACACGCCTCTTTTTTTGTTTCCCACTATCTTATATACAGCAGATAAAATGTATTGCAACTAATAAATTGAGTAGACAGTGATCCGTTGCATAAGATATATCTAACTGAATTTAATCATTATTCCACTCTTTTGACAGTATATATAATAGAGGCTATCAAAGGAGAGGGTACTTATCATAATAAAGAAAAGAACTGAACCTATGCAGTTGAAAATATTGAACCAGCTGGCGATTAGAAAGGGGTTGAATCCGGAAGATAATGACTATAGAAATCATTTAATCAAAGGGTTTGAAGGTGAGCAGAAATTTGACAAGCTGCTCGATGAACTAAATGATGAGCATTTGATTATGCAGGATTTAAGTCTGGAGATTAATCGACAGACTTTTCAGATTGATGCCATTGTTATAACTGGAAACAAAATTATGCTATTTGAAATTAAGAATTATCAGGGAGAGTACACATTTCACGAAAATGAACTTAAGAGCTATCCATATGGTAACATCATACTAAACCCACTGAGTCAGCTCAATAGATCCTGCACCTTACTAAGAATGCTCCTGGAAAAAATTGATATCAATAGTCCAATAGAAGGTCAATTAGTATTTATTAATGATTTTTTTGTGCTTTATCGAAACGTGGAGCAAAGAAGTCTTCTATTGCCTCAGCAGATAAGAAAATATATTATCCAAATGAATAAGCAATCGGTACCAGTTCGGGCTGCTCAAAAAGCATGTGCTGATAGATTATTGCGTCTTCACAAAACTGAAGATCGGTATATTCAGGTGCCTGAATATACATTTGAAGATTTAAACAAGGGTGTCTATTGTCCGAAGTGCAGTCTGACATTGAGAAAGAAAAATAGGCGAACAGCCTATTGTCCACATTGTGGCTTCTTCGATCTGAATACGCGTATCATATCGAATGAAATCAAGACTTTTAGTCTACTGTTTCCCGATTACGATCTAAAAACGTCGGTCATTTATGACTGGTGTGGGACTTTTTTTACTAAAGATAGTATCCAGAGGACGCTGGCAAAGGAATATATAGAAAAAGGAAGCAGAAAAGGAACGTATTATGTAAAAGAATAAGGGGAAAATACAGATAAAACAGACGAATGCCTTAAATAAGTTAGATATGAGGCATTTGTCCCTTTTTATTACGTCTCAAACCGTCATAAAAGGAGTATATGAGGCATTCATCCTCAGTTTAGCACCACCAATGCCTCATAAATCAATATATGACCCATTGAGCACCCTCTTCAATCAAACAAAGCCATAAAAAAGAAAAAACTCACTTGCTAGGCAAGTGAGTTTCAACATCTATTATATTACGCCCAGGCACCTTTACGGAATACAGGGACGCGGGTTCCATCTTCACGGATCCCATCAATGTCCATTTCGTTTGATCCGATCATGAAGTCGACGTGTACATCTGAACGGTTCAGGCCAGCTTCTTTCAGTTCTTCTTCAGACATTTCGGTCCCACCTTCAAGGTTGAAGGCATATGCTGAACCTAAAGCCAGGTGGTTCGATGCATTTTCATCAAATAATGTATTGAAGAAAGTCAGTCCTGACTGAGAAATAGGTGACGCGTCCGGTACGAGTGCGACTTCTCCTAAGCGAGCAGCACCTTCGTCTGTCTCAATCAGTTTCTTGATGACCTCTTCGCCTTGATCAGCAGTCACGCTCTCAACTTTTCCGTCTTTAAAGTGGAATGTCATGCCTTCGATAATCGTTCCGGCATAGCTCAATGGTTTAGTTGAAACAACGACACCATCAACTCGGTTTGCATCTGGTGCAGTGAAGACCTCTTCAGTAGGCATGTTAGCCATGAATCGCTCGCCACGGACGTTCAAGCTTCCAGCGCCTTCCCAGCGGTGACCTTTCGGCAAGCCGACTGTTAAGTCTGTTCCTGGGGCAGTGTAATGTAGGGCAACAAATTGCTCTTTATTCAATTCCTCAGCTTTAGATTCCAATGTCTTGTCTTTTTCAGCCCACGTAGCAACTGGGTCTTCATCATATAAATGAATAGCCTTGAAGATTGCGTCCCATAAAGCATCAACGCGTTCTTCGGCAGTTTCCAGTTCAGGGAACACTTTTTCAGCCCATTTTTCACCAGATGCAGCAGCAACGACCCAGCTGACTTTGTTTGACTGTGTTGCTTTACGCATAGCAGAAAAGGCACGGCCATTAGCTTTTTGAGCAGCAGCAATCTTGTCACTGTCTAGACCTTTCAGTGCATCAGGGTTAGAAGATCGAACACTGATCCGGCTGGCGCCTTTTTCGATATGATCGAGAGACTCATCCACTTTATACTGAGGGACTGTCGACACAACCTCTTCTGGAGCATATTTGAAAGTAGAACGGGTGATTACATCATCTGTCCATTTAACGATGACTTCCTTCGCACCTCTTTTGTAAGCTGCTTCAGTAATGAGTCGTGCTAAAGGGGCCTGGTCAACATCAATACTTAATACAACAGTGTGACCTTCGGATACGTTGACTCCAGTTGAAACGAGCAAGTCAGCATATTTTTTCAGATTATTTTCAAAATTTGGTAAGACCATATTTATTCCTCCTAAAATTTTATTCACCTTAGTAATCTTAGCATAGATGACAGTTTGTCACAATCTAAAAGAAGAGCCATCACAGTCTAATATGATTATTATTAAAATGCCGCTCTTTTATTAGAATAAAATGTATGATTTTGTAACTGGACAGTGAGTAAGGTGAATGTTCTTACAAAGCACCTTTTCGGGTGTGGTTAAATATGTTATGCTATTTTTTAAGAGTTAAGGTTGGCAAGGTATATTGATCAAGAGACACAAGGAGAGAAAGACGATGCCTCGAAAAAGAAGAATCTTAAAGCACCATATACTGGATGCTGCTTTGGAATTAATGCGTGAAGAAGAATTTAACCGATTTACTGCAAGAAAAATTGCAGAATCCTTAAACGCTTCCACGCAGCCAATTTATAAAGAATTTAAGAATATGGATGATTTAAAAGTCAACTTGACTGCTTATGTTCAAGATAAAATGGATGAGTGTATATTCAAGCTGGAAGATGAGCAGCTGCAGATCCGTGATGTGTGTAAAAATTATATACTATTCTCGAAAAATGAAGGCTGTCTCTTCGCTGCATTATTTATGGGAAGAGAAGTTAATGTCACTACATTGCATGCATACATTTTTAATCAGCTTCATCTTGTCCTGGATAGACATGAAAAAGCACAAGGTCGAAGCAGAGAAGATAAAGAGCAGCTTCTAGATATTCTCTGGCCGGCAGTCCATGGCTTTGCCATACTAACTGCACAAGGCAAATACGAAATGCCGGACGAAGAGTTGATTGAGAAAGTCAATGATATCGTGGACCACTCTATTGAAGTATGGAGCAAAAGTCTGACTGAGCAAGCAAACTAAAAAACCATCAGCTGCAATAGATTTTTTGAATCTGCTGCAGCTGATGGTTTTTTTATATAAGTCAGAATTAAAATTCGATTGTATCTGGGTCGGTCGCTTCTCCGGCACGTCCTTTAAGGCCGTCTATGACTGCCATATCTTCAGGACTGATTTCAAAGTCGAATATATCCGCATTTTCCCAAACGCGTTCTTTCGTCACTGTCTTAGGAAGAGGGAGAAAGCCATGCTGAAGGCTCCATTTCAGAACAAGCTGAGCAATTGATTTATCATATTTTTCAGCCAGTTCTTTCAGTTCTTCAACATCAAAAATTTTACCTGTCCCAAGTGGACTGTAAGCTTCTGATACGATGCCATGTTCCTTGTTGTATTTGACAACTTCAGGCTGCATATCACTCGGGTTAAGTAAAATTTGATTGACAGCGGGTTTTATTTTTGCTGTTTCAAGCAGTGGGTCAAGGTGGTGAGGTTTGAAGTTGGACACACCAAGCGTCTTGATTTTACCAGCCTCGACTGCCTCTTCCATCGCTTTCCAGCTGCCAGCATTGTCTTCCTTCCAGTTATCACGCGAATAGATAGGGTTTGGCCAATGAATCAGGTAGAGATCGATATAGTCCGTATCGAGTCTGCTTAGAGAATTTTCAATGGCTTCTTTTGTTTTCTCATAGCCATGCATACGGTTCCAAAGTTTTGTTGCTAGGAAAATTTCTTCTCTCGGTACACCACTTTCTTTAATCGCTTCGCCAACTGCTTCTTCGTTCTTATAGGCAGCTGCTGTATCTATGTGACGGTAGCCTGCTTCAAGTGCCCATAAGACGGACTGCTTGGCCTCTTCATCACTGGCCTGCCAGGTCCCGAATCCCATAACAGGTATCTTCAGCCCGTTATTCATTTCATACGTATCAGTTAATGCCATGTCCATTCCTACTTTCTTAATAATTAGTACCTATTGAAAAGTATACATAAACATAGAATAGAGTGCCAATGAAATCGCTTTTGTAAAAGAATGTAAAAAAACTCCATCCGTCAAGATTAGTCACTTATCAAAAAAGTGATAAATCCTGGGACAGAGCATAAGGTTAAAGATTGTTGTAAGCATCAAGCAGTTTCTGTGCAAAAGCTTTAAGGTTTTCGCTATCTTCTTCTTCAGGATTCAGATTGACTTTAACATTCTCCGCACCTTTTAAAGCACCAGTTTTTTCAAACTGTTCATCAAAATCATCTACTGATTTGCAGTATTTTTCATAAAACGTATCACCTGATCCAAATGATCCAAAAATTTTACCAGTTAAATCGACTTCTTCTAGTTCTTCATAAAAGTCCACAATTTCATCCGGCAGATCTGCATCCGTTCCGTAGGTGTATGTACCAACTACTGCAATGTCAGCATCTGTAAAGTCTTCAGGATCCGCAAAGACGCTTTCTACGACTTCTACTTCAGCTCCCAGTTCCTGAAAAGCCTCTTCCAGTATTTCCGCACACTCTTCAGTATTACCAGTCAGACTGGCATATACGATCATCACTTTGGGCATGACCATCATCCTTTCTACGTGGTTACCCTGCAACCTATTTCTAAAAAAGCATACCATGAAATTGAGAGAGATTCAATAATTCAATAATTCATTAATTCACAAATGAGAGGTACTTTACAATGAAAGAATCTGAAAAGAAGGACTGCATTGAAGTTATGGATGTAAGCTCTTTCGGTTATAATTCACACACATGATTTATGAAGAAAAAATTCAGTGAAATAGGTGGTACTTTCCTATGAATCCGTTATACTGAAAGAGAATTGATATTATACAGGGAGTGAGAGAATGGATCATCAAACATTGGATGCATTTCCGGATAATTTTCTCTGGGGATCAGCTTCAGCTGCCTATCAGGTAGAAGGAGCAGCGAAAGAAGACGGCAAAGGGGAGTCGGTATGGGACCGGTTCGTGCAGATTCCTGGCAAGACTTTTAAAGGAACCACTGGTGATGTGGCTGTAGACCATTATCACAGATATAAAGAAGATGTGGCCCTTATGGCTGAGCAGGGACTCAAGGCTTACCGTTTTTCTGTAGCGTGGAGCCGGATCATACCGGACGGCGATGGTGAAGTGAATGAAAAAGGACTTGAGTTTTACGATAAACTGATCGATGAACTGCTGGCTCATGGCATCGAACCTGTTCTGACACTGTATCACTGGGATATCCCTCAAGCACTTCAGGATAAGTACGGCGGCTGGGAAAGCAGGCAGGTCATCGAAGACTTTACGCGTTATGCGGACATTCTGTTCCAGCGCTACAACAACAAAGTCAAATATTGGGTCAGTCTGAATGAGCAGAACATTTTTATTATGCTAGGTTACCGCATGGCCGCGCATCCACCTAACGTAGTAGACGAGAAACGGATGTACCAGGCCAATCATATTGCCAACCTTGCCAACGCATCTGTTATCAGACGCTTCAGAGAACTTGATATAAACGGACAGATCGGGCCAAGCTTTGCGTATGGACCGACATATGCGCTCGACAGTCATCCATTGAACCAGCTGGCAGCTGAAAACAATGAAGCGTTCAATGCTCACTGGTGGATGGATGTATATGTTTTCGGAGAGTACCCAAAGGTTGTCTGGAAGTATCTGGAGAGAAGAGGGTTGGCACCTGCAATTGAAGAAGGGGACATGGCTCTTCTTAAATCAGCGAAGCCTGACTTCATGGGACTGAACTATTATCAGACCGCAACCGTCGAACATAATCCAATTGACGGCGTGTCTGCAGGTAAGATGAATACTTCAGGTAAAAAAGGAAGCAGCGAAGCAAGTGGACTGCCTGGCGTATTTAAATCTGCAGACAATCCTTACGTCGAACAGACAGACTGGGACTGGGATATCGATCCTGTTGGTCTGAGAATCGCCTTGAGACGAATCGACAGCCGCTACAACCTCCCCATCATGATTACTGAAAACGGACTGGGTGCTTATGACAAACTAGAAGAAGACGGATCAATCCATGATGATTACCGTATCGATTTCCTTAGAAAACATGTTAAGGCGGTTCAGGAAGCCATCACTGACGGTGTCAACGTTCTTGGTTACTGCACATGGAGCTATACTGACCTTCTGAGCTGGTTGAACGGCTATCAGAAGCGGTATGGTTTTGTCTATGTCGATAGAGAAGAGCTGGATGAAAAGGAACTGAAACGATATAAAAAAGACAGTTATTTCTGGTATAAGAAAGTGATCGAAACCAATGGAAAAGAACTGTAAATAAAGAATTGAAGTTATAAGCAGTCTTGATTGTCTTAGATGCCTACAGTAGAGCCTATTACTGAGCCTGATTGATCGAGGCTGTTTTTTCGACTATTTTCTTACATTCAAGTACACTGATAGGAGCACATACTTATTATAAAAAGCCTGTTGAGAAGGAGTCGAGTCTAGTGACAAAAGCAGTTGTAATCGTCAACCCAACCTCCGGTAAGGAAGAGGGCGAAGAATACGGTCCAGAAGTCAAAAGAGAGCTGGAGAAGTTATATAGTGAAGTAGAATTGAGATGGACAGAAGGAGAAGGGGATGCGACTCATTTTGCCAGAGAAGCCTGCCGTGAAGAAGTAGACGCTATTTATGCTTTAGGTGGAGACGGGACTGTAAACGAGTGTATCAATGGAATTGCACCTGAAGACTACCGTCCACCTTTCGGCTTCATACCTCTTGGCACGGTCAACGATTTAGGAAGAGTGCTCGATATTCCTATGAATCCAAAAAAAGCGGTAGAAAAGCTGACAGAGCGGACAAAACGGGTGATCGATGTCGGGAAGATCAATGATCAGTACTTTGTTGATATCGTTGCTATCGGGTCCATCCCGGATGCTGTACATGAAGTGCCGATCGAGAAGAAGACTAAACTGGGTCCGCTGGCGTATGTCATTGAAGGCGTCAAGGCAATCAATGAAAAAGAAGTGTACCCATTTAAGTTTGATGTGGACGGTGAAAAGCTAAATGAAGATTCATTTCTCGTATTAGTTGCACTCACCAACTCGGTAGCTGGGATTACAACCATGATACCAGAAGCTAGTGTTGATGATGGGTACCTTCATCTAGTCGTTGTGAGAGGAGATACGATTGCTGAAAAAATCAATCTGGTGCCAAAGATTTTTACAGGAAATGTCACGGACGACGAGAATGTTCTTTACAGAAAATTTTCTAAAGGATCGATCAGTCTGAAAGAAGGGTATGAGAAGGAAATAGTTACTAATGTAGATGGAGATGAGGGCGATTCGCTACCAATTGACCTGGAAGTGAAAAAACACCACATGACCGTTTTCGTTCCAGACACAGACAATAATCAGTAAATGCTGGATTTTACAGTCGAGAAAAAATAGTAAGAGCAATAAATGCAGAGAGTAAAGAGGACGATAAACATATGGCAAAGACTAAAGTAAAAGAAATACTTCAATCCGAAGAGTCAAATAAAGAAAAATTCAGCTACCTCTGGGGCTATTACAAGTGGCATGTGATTCTTAGCCTGTTTGCACTCCTTGTGAGCGGATACCTCCTGGTTGACTGGATCAATCGTCCGATCACCTATTTTCACCTGACTGTTCTGGCACCTGAAGTAGATTTTGATGAAGAAGAACCACTGTCTCAGGAATTGAATCGTCTGCTGGAACCTGAAGGAGCAAACGAAACAGCTTATGCTTCATTTACTCCTCATGGTCAGATGGCTGAACGATTTACAGCACAATTCACAGCTGGGGAGTATGATGTCATTTTAATGGACGACTTTTCATTCGAAGAGTACTCTGAATACGACACCATGCAGGAATTCCGTCTATCAGGACTGGACGACGAAGACTATTATCAGCCGGACCATTATGACAACCCGGTCGGTGTAGACTCAAGTGTCATCCCATTGCTAAAGGAGTACCGGACAACAGATGACCTGATTCTGGTCATCCCAGGGAACACAACCAGACGAGAAGCCATCGTGGAATTTTTCGCGACTCAAGGTTTTGAGTTCGAATTTATTGATTAACTCAAGTTTTGCAGTTGAATATCCAGGTTTAACCCTTGCGGTTATTGAAACTTCTTATAAATAATTAT
>NZ_BAAADA010000150.1:0-3817 GCF_039522005.1 Alkalibacterium indicireducens | reverse complement strand
GAGCATTTTTAAACCCCGGTAAATCCCTTAGTGTAGGGATTTATCGGGGTTTTGGGTGTTAAAGATGAGATTTTGCCTACTTTGTAAACAACATTTCAATCTTAAACAGTCCTTCCTTTTCTTTTAAGGTAAATTCGTTCATAATGGTTAGGAGAGAATCAGGAAGGAACCGGTGTAATGGATACAACTAAACTGAGCAAATTTTATAAAAAATCACATGAAGAAAAAATTAGTGCACTATTTGAAGCAGGTGTCATTTCAGATGAAGATAAACAGACCCTTTTATCAAATAATCTGGATCTGAACCTTGAAACAGGCAGCAATATGATCGAAAACCATCTGGGCAATTATCCCCTTCCTCTAGGGGTTGCCATGAATTTCGTCATCGATGGCACAAACAAAGTGATTCCCATGGCTATTGAAGAGCCGTCCGTTATTGCAGCGGCCAGTTTTGCGGCTAAAATCATCAGTACCGGAGGCGGCTTTTCAACGAATGTTCCTGACAGACAAGTCATCGGTCAGGTGACCTTAAAGCACGTCGGCAACATGGCTGAGGCCAGAGAAATCGTCCTGAATGCAAAACAGGCCATTCTAGATCGAGCAAATGAAGCTCATCCCTCTATCGTTAAACGAGGAGGTGGAGCCCGAGATTTGACTGTGCGTATTCTTGAAGAAACAGATCAGACGGGATTCCCTGCTTTCCTTTCTGTTCATCTGCATATCGATACGAAAGAAGCTATGGGGGCCAATATCATTAACACGATGATGGAAGGCATTGCTCCTTATATTGAAGAACTGACTGGCGGGACTGCCCTGCTTCGCATCCTTTCCAATTATGCGACAGAAAGCCTGGCGACTTCTCAATGTGTCATCCCGGCACACGCGTTAAAGACCGGAAAATACACTGGTGAAGAAGTCAGAGACCGCATCATTGAAGCCACTCAGGTAGCGACGATAGATCCATATCGTGCCGTGACTCACAATAAAGGCATCATGAATGGGGTGGACGCTGTGGTTGTCGCCACAGGAAACGACTGGCGCGCAGTCGAAGCCAGCGTCCATGCCTATGCGAGTCGAAGCGGGCAGTACCGGTCGCTGACAACGTGGGGCAAGAGTGAACAAGGCGATCTGGTCGGTTCACTCACTCTGCCTCTACCAATAGGGACAGTAGGCGGCGCTATTTCGATTCATCCGGCCGCTCAGTTGTCGCACACTATCCTAGGCCATCCAAACGTCAATGAACTGGCCGGTATCCTGGCTTCAGTTGGACTGGCTCAGAACTTTGCAGCTGTTCGAGCCTTGGTTACTGACGGTATACAGAAAGGCCACATGGGACTGCATGCCCGGTCTCTTGCCATCAGTGCGGGAGCTAAAGGAGAACAGGTCCAGAAGGTAGCGGATTTGCTGAAACAGGCGCCACATATGAACCTGGATGCAGCTAGATCGATACTAAGGAATTTATAGTACAATTAAGTAAATTTATATGAGTCTGTAATAAAAAATGCATTCCCATTTCGTTTCCTTGTTTTAGGAACATAGTGGGGAATGCATTTTATTCTTCTATTTGCGATTGCTCGAATACAATTCAGATACATAAAGCTTTTGTCCCAGCCTTATCTATTCTCGAATTAATTCTCTTTCATCTCTTATCACTAGTGTTGCATTAAAAATTTAACTGTTCCATGACATAAAAAAATCCTTTATACTAGTACTTGGATGACTTATCCAAGACCAATACAAAGGATCTAAGCATGGATAAGTATAATACAAAAATGACTATAAATAAATGGTTTTCATATATAAATTTAGAAAAGTTAAGTCCATCATCACAAAAGGCGATTCATGCGTTTAATCGCTATGCCAAAAAACTAACGTTTAGTAAGGTATTGATGCTCTTTTTGTTCGCTATTAATGAGGAAACAGAAAGTTTTCGCCATTTAGACCAACAACTGGTTCACCCTCAATTAAAAATGGTGATAGGCGTTGACACAATCAGTTATTCCCAACTATCACGGGCTTTAAAAGCACTAGACGCGACTGTTCTTTTGGAAATATTCAATCAGTTACTAGGGATGGTTCATCAGAAGACACACATAAGTAGGCAGAATAAGGTCTACTTGGTCGATAATTCCACTTTTTCATTTAGTAAACACTCCTATCCATGGGCGGATTTCCGTCCAACAAAAAGTGGTATTAAGTTACACCTAAAGGTGTGTCTAATGGAGGAAGGAATGGTTCACCCAGAACAATTTGAGATCTCTAACGCTTCTGAACACGACCATGATTACCTTGATGTTTTTGTCAATCAACCGCTGGCAACCTATGTTTTTGACAGAGGATATATCGATTTTGAGTCTTTTGATCAGATGAAATGGGGGGGCTATTTTTTCGTTTCACGGATTAAAAAGAACACAGTAATACATGTTGTAGAAAATCTAGATATCCCGAAGGATAAGGATTCTGACGTACTCAGTGATCAATATGTGCTGCTTGGTGGGAGAGGCTATTTGACCAGTCTCCTGCGACTAGTGACTATTCGTCGAAAAGGACGATCTGATTTACGAATCATTACCAACGACGTCTTCAAAACCGCTGAAGAGATAGGGAATCTCTATCATTCACGCTGGCAAATCGAGTTGTTTTTCAAGCATATGAAACAACATATGACGATTAAGACCTACTATTCGAAATCAGAAGTCGGTGTTGAGAACCAACTAATCATGGCAATGATTGTCTACCTACTCACGTTACTTATTAAGCTAGAATTGAATTTAAAGCCAACTATTTTCCAAATTTTGCGTCACTTACGATCGGTAAAGTATGAATCGTATGCATACTTCAAAGCTCTCTTTGAACCAGGATAAGTGAAATAACTCGCGAAATGAAGTCTAGACCAATAGAATAGTCAAAAAAATTCTGGAAAAAGTCATCCGCTGCGCCAGCATTTGACTTTTTTGTAAATTTTGATGAGAACTACTTGTGATTTAGTTAACAAATATGAAATTCGGTAAGAATATAATTTTATGCAACACTAGTGAAAGAAAATATAACAATATTTAAAAACAGCCTCTGAAATTAGAGGTATGAATTATTCAGGACAGTATTAACTAATTTAAGTTTAAAAATAATGGTAAAAGCCATTTTCTATATACATCGATACATATATAGACTGCAAATTATTATCATCACTTGTGATACGGCTCCCCGTATCAATGGTAACCGTGGTAATTAAAATTAACCCTAATCTAATCCTGAATAAAGCTGGAAGATCTCTATAAAATATATCAGTGGCAACTGAATACATTTTACACAAATGTATTCAGTTGCTACTATTTTTTTTACTTTAATCATAATTCAATAAAAATTTTTAATTAAACTCTCATTTTTCTACATTAAACGAACAACTATATTAGAAAACAAATAATAAACAGTTAATAATTCATTAAAATTTGAATGTTGTAACAACAACTTCAGTAATCGCTTACAGTATGTTGGGTTGTATAAACCCGATGAGAATAGACTTTCATGAAAATAAAAGAGTCAAAAGATTCTTGACTCTTTTATTGAAATATTCTAATATATCTATAATACTTTACTCATTTCCAAAATCAGAAAGGGGAAAACAAATTGAAAAAAACTACAAAACGAAATCTGTTTGCAATTGTTATGGCTTTATCTTTATTTTTAGTAGCATGTAGCACAAGTTCCAATGGTAATGGAAATAATGCAGATACCGAGGATTTAAAACTCAAGTTTTGCAGTTAAAAAATAGCCTTTGACCCTTGGTGTCATTGACTTGGTACCGATTATTATGCCG
>NZ_BAAADA010000149.1:0-1159 GCF_039522005.1 Alkalibacterium indicireducens | reverse complement strand
GCAGATAAGAATGGAGTTCGTAGGAAGCCCCCACTTCAAAATCCAAAGGATTTAAGTGGTGGGTAGTTCACAATATTGCCTAACTGTTCTACAATAGAGAAAGAATCAGACTTTTCATGAGGAGGGATGTAATGGAGGAATATGAAAAAGCCCCTGCTAAAATCAATGTCTGTTTAAATGTCTTGAGCAGGCGTCCGGATGGCTTTCATGAGATGGAAATGGTGATGACACCCGTAGATCTGGCGGACAGGCTGACTTTTAAATTGACTGATGAAGCTGTCACTCTGGATTCTTCGAGTTCATTTATGCCGCTTAATGAAAAGAATATTGTCTACAAGACTGCGCTTCTTCTGAAACGCACTTATGGAGTGAGATATGGTGCAGATATCTTTATTGATAAGCATATCCCGATCGCAGCCGGTCTAGGGGGAGGCAGTGCCGATGCGGCAGCTACTTTAAGGGCCCTAAATCGCCTGTGGAGACTTAACCTGACTCTTGATGAGCTGGCTGAGCTGGGGGAACAGATCGGGTCGGACGTCCCTTTTTGTGTATACGGCCAGACCGCTTATGTAACTGGGCGAGGCGAAAAAGTTGAACCCCTTCCTTCTTTTCCTCATGCCTGGGTTATTATAGTCAAGCCGCCAAAAGGCATATCCAGCTGGACTGTTTTTAAAGATCTTGATGTTGCTAATCTGCCTGTTTTCGACGTGAATGAAATGAAAGAGGCCGTGATACAGTCAGATTATAAGCGCATCATCAAAGCAACCGGAAATGCACTGGAAGAGAAAGCTGTTGAACAAAATCATATGATAAAGGAAATCAAAGAAAAAATGAGCAGTTTCGGTGCAGATACTGCCTTGATGAGCGGAACAGGGCCGACTGTTTATGGGCTGACACAAAATCTTTCCAAAGCCCGTCGCATAGTCAATGGGCTCAAGGGATTCTGCAAGGAAGTGTACTTAGTACGTACGATCAGTTGAAAAACGGTTCAGACAAGACTCTTTTTTTCACACTCGAAAAGTTAGAATGACTAAATTAAGAGCTGGGAAAAAACTCCCCTAAAATGAATACATCCCTCGACCGATTTTGAAAAAAATGGTCGAGGGATGTTTCTTTTTTAAAGACAAAATGAGCCCCACCGGCTATAATTGAAGTACCA
>NZ_BAAADA010000148.1:0-8404 GCF_039522005.1 Alkalibacterium indicireducens | reverse complement strand
GAATTAACGAATACAGGTTTTCTAATTACATGCAATAGTGGATATTTAGTGTAAAAAGGGTAAATTCAAAATTCTTACGACGTCGATGTAGCCCGCGTCAGACGGCTGATTGAAGAAACTGTTATTGAACTGCGAGAAGAAAAATGGAATAATATCCTCAAAGAACCGGAACCGAGAGTCTTTTTCGAATAATTGGGTGATTCTTCGTTAGATTTTACTGTCTGGTTCTGGATTGAAACACAATCTGACGAGCGGGAATTCAGAATTCCGAGCGACTTGAGATTTAAAATTTTTGAGAAATTCAAGCAGAATGGAATAGAAACTCCATTCCCGAAACGCGACATTCATATAAAATCAAATTAAATAATCAACAAGACCAGTCATGAGGAGAAAGAGGGCGCAAATGAAAAAAGTTCTAATAGTTGAAGATGAGCAGTCTATTTTGAAGCTTCTGCAGTATAATCTGGAGAAAGAAGGCTATGAGGTTTCTGGGGCAATGGATGGAAAAGAAGGGTACGAGATGGCACTTAACAATTCCTACGATATCATCCTTCTCGATCTGATGCTTCCGGGGATGGACGGGATGGATGTCTGCCGGGAGTTGAGAAGAGAAAAAATCGATGCACCAATCATCATGCTGACGGCTAAGGATTCAGAGATTGATAAAATCGTCGGACTGGAACTGGGGGCAGACGATTACATGACCAAGCCGTTCAGCCCTAGAGAAGTCACTGCACGAATGAAAGCTATTTTCAGACGTATGGAGAGAAACAGTGCATCGAAGGAACAGTCAGACGAATTGACGGAAGACATCATCATCGGTGATATCGTTATTTCTCCTGATCAGTATGAAGTGTCTGTCAGAGGGGAAAAGCAGGAAGTGACACCTAAAGAATTTGAGTTGCTTCTTTACCTCGCTCGACATAAGGGGCGTATTCTCAACAGAGAGCAGCTGCTCCAGGCGGTCTGGGACTTTGACTTTACCGGAGAGACGCGAATCGTTGACATGCACATCAGTCATCTGCGGGAAAAAATCGAAGAAGACCCCAAGAAACCGGTCTATCTGAAAACGGCCAGAGGGTTTGGTTATAAGCTGGAGGCGCCGAAATGAAACAGCTGAGAGCCAGGATACTCGGTTTTTTTATGCTCGTTCTTGTGCTATTCACCCTATTATTTCTCTATCTTATTTCATCCAGCCTTCAGCGGCAGGCTATTGAGCAGCAGGGAGAGGATCTTGAGTCTCAATTGTTAACCTTATCGAGCCAACTTGATGCATCGCAGTTCGAAGATGATCTGAATCTTGTAAATCTGCAGTTGGATCAAACGGCTGAAGTGATTACTGAACGAATTACCTTCATCTCGCCTGAAGGAGAGGTCATTTACGATACTCGAGCTCGGGAAGAGGTACTTGAAAATCATCTCGATCGGCCTGAAATTCAACAGGTACTTGATGGAGAATCGATTGGAACATTCAATCGTACGAGCGAAAGTACAGGAGAAGTCCTTTACTATGCTGCTACGGATGTCGTAAATACAAAAGGAGAGTTGATTGGTTTTCTCCGGCTCTCTAAAAATGTAGAGGAGATGGGTGGACTGACTGACCAGTTCATTCAGACGCTTGCCTTGTTCACGATCATTTCCATTCTGGTCGCTCTGCTGTTTACCAATTACTGGACAAAGAGAATAAGCGATCCGATTGAAAAAATGAAACAAATTACTGAACGACTGAGGATTCAGGATTATTCAAGCCGATACCGGGAGCACTCCTATAAAGAAATCGATGAGTTAGGGCTTGCCATTAATCACTTGGCCACGAACCTTGACTATCAGATGCAGGAAATCAATCAGAATCAGACCCAGCTCAAGGAACTGGTCAACCATCTAGTTATTGGGGTGATGCTCGTAGATAATCAGGGCAATATTACCATGGTCAACCCTGTTATGAATGAAATCGTAGGGGAAGATCTTTACGGTAAAATCGGGATATCTTATGAAGAGGGACTACACAGCACGGCTTTGATCGACTTGATAACTCGAGCGATTCAGGAGCAGAGCCTGCAGAATAAGGAAGCGACTTTGCTGTACCCTGAGGAAAAGGTCGTCGATGTCAATGTCGTCCCAATTCTGAATCAGTCCAAAGAGACCATCAATCATATTGTCCTGCTGTATGATATTACAGAAATCAGACGGCTTGAAAAAGTTCGAACCGATTTTGTAGCCAATGTTTCTCATGAGCTGAGAACACCGATCACTGCAGTGAAAGGATTTGCAGAAACACTGCTGGATGGTGCGCTTGAAGATGAAGAAGTGCTTGTGGAATTTCTGAAAATCATTCACAAAGAATCGACACGTCTGGATTTGATGGTCCAGGATATTCTACAGCTTTCCAGACTTGAGCAGCATAAAGTTCAGGGAGTCATTCAGGACGTACGGATAAAGGATGTCTCAGATGAGGTCAGAAATATCCTTCATCAGAAAGTGGATTTGAAACAGATCACACTCAATGTGGTGGAAAATGAAGCCGTCGTACTGGAAATCGACCGGGACCAGCTGAAGCAGATTCTGATCAACCTGATTGGAAATGCTGTCACCTACACGCCGAATAAAGGATGGATCGGCGTGACCATTGACCGGACAGACCACGAAGCCGTGATAACCGTCAGTGACAACGGCCTTGGTATTCCTAAAGAGAGTCAGTCGCGGATCTTTGAACGCTTTTACAGGGTAGACCAGGCTAGAAGTCGGAATGCTGGTGGAACTGGACTGGGTCTGGCTATTGTGAAGTGGCTGATTGAAAATAATCAGGGGCGCATCACATTAGACAGCGAAGAAAATAAAGGGAGTACCTTTACCATCTGGCTTCCTTTAAAACATGAATAGAATAAATTTAACCCACGACTTTAGGACACCTGTCCAATGAGTCGTGGGTTTTATTTACACGATATTTACATTACTTTACATAAAATCGACAATAAATCCAACCAAAGTACACAGTCGACATTTAATATAGGGACTGTAGACAGGAGATGTCTTAATTTATCCACTAAAGGAGATTAACGTGAAAAAACATATCAAACTGCTATCTATCGTAGGTTTAGCCGCAACAACTCTGGCCGCTTGTGCTGACACTGGAAGCGAAGGGGCTTCAAACGGTTCTGATGGAGGATCAAACGGAGGAGACTTCGATAATTCAAGAAATCTGCACTTAGTTACTCGTGAAGTCGGATCTGGAACACGTGATGCATTTGCTGAGCTAACTGGACTTGATGACGGCGATAACGACCTGATTGCTGCTGAAGCAACAGCTCAACAAGGAACAAATGCAGTCAACAGCACTGTAGCAGACGACTTGTATGCCATTGGTTATACATCTGTAGGAGCGTTGGATGATTCACTGAAAGCTATTCAAATCGATGGTGTTGACGCGAACGAAGAGAATATTCTTGAGGGAGACTACGAAATTGCGCGTAACTTCAATGTCATTATTGGTGAAGAACTGGATGAAGTGGCAGCTGATTTCTGGGAATTCATGTTCTCAGCTGAGGGACAAGCTATTGTTAATGAAGTAGGTTACATTCCTTCTGATACCGATGCTCCAGCATACGAAGGAAGCGATCTTGACTTAAGTGGATCGATCGATGTTATCGGATCAACAGCAGTATACCCAGTTGTTGAAGCAATGGCAGAAGCGTATCAGGAGATTCATTCTGACGTACAAATCGCTGTTCACTCAACTGGATCTGGTGCAGGTGTCACTTCTGTAATTGAAGGAACGTCCGATATCGGTATGGCATCAAGAGACCTTGATGATGACGAAACAAGTCAAGTAACTGAAGTAAGAGCTGTTGCACTTGATGGAATCGCAGTCGTTGTCCACCCGGATAACCCACTTGAATCATTAAGCATGGATCAAGTTGCAGACATCTTCAGAGGCGACTTCTCAACATGGGCAGACGTATTAGATTAATCAATAGCATCTAAACAGATAGGAAAGAGGGGTCTGCAGAACAGATAATGCGTCTGTTCGGCAGCCCTCTTGTACTGTAATTGAGAAAGGATTTTAATTATGGAACACATAAATAAGAGGGCAGCGGCGGGGAAGACTAAGCGTCGTCCTCCCGTCAGAAAAACAGCTAAGACCGATTGGAAGGAAAAAATCATGCATGGCGTCTTCTTCATGGCGGCATTCACTTCCATTTTGTCTCTCCTACTGATCGTAATTTTTATTTTTACTAATGGCTTGCCTATGATGTTCGAGTATGGCTTGACTGATTTCATTTTCGGAACGACTTGGAACCGGACCACGTTCGGTCTCCTACCTATGATCACAGGTTCAATACTAGTAACATTGGGTGCAGTAGGTCTAGGTGTGCCGATCGGTGTCATGACGGCTGTTTTCATGGCGGAATTCTGTCCGAAGAGACTTTATGCATTCTTAAAGCCTGCAGTTAATTTAATGGCAGGAATTCCTTCTATTGTTTACGGATTTTTTGCACTGAGAATCATTGTTCCACAGATTCGTGCCATATTCGGCGGGCCGGGGAACAGTATGCTGGCAGCGATACTCCTGCTTACCATCATGATTCTTCCGACAGTCATTTCTTTATCTGAAGTAGCGATCCGCTCTGTGCCCCGTTCGTATTTTTCAGGAAGCATGGCCTTGGGTGCCAGTCACGAAAGAAGTATTTTCTCAGTTGTCGTTCCAGCTGCCAAGTCTGGCATTTTCTCAAGTATCGTATTGGGAGTCGGACGGGCAATTGGTGAAACGATGGCAGTGGTCATGGTTGCCGGAAACCAACCGTTGATGCCTAGAGGGCTTACGGAAGGGGTCAGAACGCTAACTACGAATATTGTTATGGAAATGGCCTATGCATCCGGTCAGCACAGGGATGCTTTAGTCGCAACAGGTGTCGTCTTGTTCGTCTTCATTATGATCATCAACACAACATTTCTGATTATGAAAACAAGGGAGGCTAAATAATCATGGCAAGTAAACTAATGAAAGGTCTAGTCTATGCATCGTCAGTTTTTACTTTCGGCATGCTGGGTTATCTGGTTATTTACATTCTGATCAACGGAGTCAGATTTCTGACGCCCTCTCTGTTTTCATGGCAGTACAGCACATCCAATGTCTCGATGATGCCGGCGCTGATGACGACACTGATGGTCGTTGCGGGCACCTTACTGATTGCGACTCCGATTGGCGTGTTCACAGGTTTTTATCTGGTGGACTATGCTGACAGAAAGAATCCAGTGGTTAGAGCGATCGGAATGGCTACAGACACTCTGGCTGGAATCCCGTCAATCATTTACGGATTATTCGGTATGCTTTTCTTCGTTATTTTCCTGGAGTTCCAATTTTCACTGATTGCAGGTATTCTGACGGTCACGATCATGTCGCTGCCTGTCATTATTCGAGCGACTGAAGAGGCACTGATTGCCACAGGTATGCCTATCAGACAAGCCAGTTATGCGCTTGGAGCAGGGAAACTGAGAACTTTGTTCAAAGTAGTCCTGCCAGTGGCTATGCCTGGTATCTTATCGGGTGTCATTCTGGCTACTGGTCGAATCGTGGGTGAAACAGCAGCACTTATGTTCACTCTTGGAACAGCAACGAACCTACCAGGCAGTCTCTTCGCTTCCGGAAGAACACTGTCTCTTCATATGTATATACTGTCTCAGGAAGGGCGTCACGTTAATGAAGCCTATGCAACAGCAGTCGTTCTGCTTGTGTTTGTTCTAGTGATCAACGCGTTATCGACACTAGTAAGTAAACGATTGGCTGGAGGAGGAAAATAATGTCTAGAACAAATAAAATAACAGTCAGAGATTTAAAACTCTGGTACGGAGATTTCGAAGCCCTTCATGGTGTCAACCTCGATATTTACGAAAAAGAAATTACAGCCTTTATCGGCCCGTCCGGTTGCGGTAAATCGACGCTGATCAAAACGCTCAACCGTATGAACGATCTGGTTGAAAACTGCCGAATTGAAGGAACCGTTGAGCTTGATGGAAAAGACATCTACAGCAGAAAAGTCGAGCTGAACAATTTGAGAAAACGAGTGGGAATGGTTTTTCAGCAACCCAATCCTTTTCCAAAAAGTATCTATGATAATATTGCCTTTGGCCCAAGAACGCATGGGATAAAGAACAAAAGTGAACTGGATGAGATTGTAGAAAAGAGCTTGAAGCAGGCAGCTATCTGGGATGAAGTCAAAGATCACTTGGACAGAAATGCCTTGTCAATCTCAGGCGGACAACAGCAGAGAATTTGCATTGCACGTGCACTAGCGGTAGAGCCGGAAGTTCTCTTAATGGATGAGCCGACAAGTGCCCTTGACCCTATTTCCACGTCTAAGATAGAAGATCTCGTGTCTGAACTGAAAAATGAATATACCATCGTAATGGTCACACACAATATGCAGCAGGCGTCACGTATTTCAGACCGTACAGCCTTCTTCCTGAATGGGAATATTATTGAACAGGATGAAACTCGTAAAATCTTTACGAATCCTAGCGAAACAGAAACAGATAACTACATTTCTGGGCGATTCGGGTAATTGCTTTCAGGAATAAAAGGAGAGAATATTATGCGACGAGCGTATGATGAGGAACTCGAAAAACTGCATCGTCAGTTTTTTCAGATGGGGAACCGCGTTAATGAAGCCATCTATAAATCGATCAAAGCTTTTGCGAATCATGATAAAGAGCTGGCTAAGCAAGTCATTGATGAAGATATAAAGATCAATGAAATGGAACATCAGCTTGAACACGATTGTATTGAACTGATTGCTTTGCAGCAGCCAGTTACAGCAGATCTGCGTAAGATCATCACAGTGATGAAAGCCTGCGCTGACTTGGAAAGAATGGGCGACCATGCTGTATCCATCTCAAAATCCACCATTAGAGTTAAAGGGAATAAACGCAATGCGACAATTGAAAATAAAATTTCTCTAGCTGGAGAAAAAATTAAGGTGATGGGTCAGGAGATTATTGATGCCTATATCAAGTATGATACTCAAAAAGCCAGAGAGATTGCGCATAAGGATGAAGCCATTGATACGCTGGCCGATGAAATTAAAAAAGCCAGCATCGATGAGATGCGTCAGGATCCGGAGCTTGTTCTGGGCGCCACAGACTACATTCTTGTCAGCACCTATATTGAAAGAATGGGTGATTATATCACGAATATATCCGAATGGATCCTTTATTTTGAAACAGGAGAAATACAGGAATTGAATACACACCATAACTACTCATAATAAGCCTATAAAGGGTGAAAGCGAGGAATGGAGGGGCCGAAATCCTGTTCATTCCTTTTTTTCATAAAATGACTGGGTTTTATCCAACTTCCTCTAGCTAATAAATGAGGTTTTGTGTATAATATTTTAATATAACTGATATTATAATGGTAATATAATGAGAGGAAAAAAGGGTATGAAATTAGGGGAGAAGATTAAGACAAGAAGAAAAGAAATTAAAATGACGCAAGCGGAACTGGCCGATGGTATCTGTACTCAAGCCATGATCAGCCGTATCGAAAAGAAGAAAGTCAGACCAAGTCGGGAACTGATGGAGAAAGTAGCGGAACGGCTGGCCGTATCGATTCATTATTTTTATGGGGAAGATTCGATCGAGAGCCGTTATTCTCAAACAGCACAGCTGTGCCGCATTATTCGTCAGCACCTTGAAAGAAGAGAGTATGAATCAGTATCTTATCTGATCGAATCGAATGAAGAACTTATCGAAAAGACGATAGGTGAAGAAAGAGATTTCTTTAACTGGATACAGGGACTTTTATACGCTTATCGTGACGGGGATAACGATAAGGCTCTTGACTATCTGATTGAATTGGAAACCGATGTAAAAAATGGAGAACTACGAGTTGAAGTCATTGACAGTATTGGAAATCAGTATTTGAGAAAGAAACAGTACGACCTGGCAGAAGCTTACTATCAGAAAGGGTTCGACTCATTTGCAGAATGGATGAATCATGAGAAGAAAGCTAAGTTGCTGCTTAACTATTCGATTTGTCTGTTCAGGGAAGGCAAGTATTCCAGCTGTCTGGACAAAGTGATGCAGGGACTGGAGCTGGTCATAGAGAAGAAGACTTTATTTTTACTAGGCGACTTTTTCTACTATAAAGGCTCGTGTCTGGAGAAGCTGGGTCATAGAGATGAAGCACTGGATGCTTACAAAAAAGCTCAGACCATCTTTGATATTCAGCAGAACGAAAAGTACCTGCTGATCACTAAACTGGCTCAGGAGCAGCTTCAGTCGGCAGCTAGAACGGAATAACCGCATAGAATAATCGAGTAGGAGGTAAATAATTAATTTACCGTCCTCTCACACCACCGTGCGTACGGTTCCGTACACGGCGGTTCAATAATTTAAATATCTCTAT
>NZ_BAAADA010000147.1:0-24083 GCF_039522005.1 Alkalibacterium indicireducens | reverse complement strand
TGCCTACAAGAACGGCAGCTATCCTTGAACTAATAAGAAAAGGTCTTGAGAAATAACTTCAAGCTATCGCTTGACCTAAATTCATCTCCCACTTTCACTGGTGCTTCGTACCCATACGTTTAGAAGTGGGAGACTTCTTTCGGAATTACGTTAAAACCGGTTGTTAATCTTTATATTCTTATTCCAATTTTTTCTAACAAGCATAGTTGCACCTAATAAATTGTCTATAGCAATTAATCTAATTATTCTACAGAATAGGCCTGATTGTAGAACGCAAGATTGTTTAAAAGTAAATTATTATAAAGTCGATTTTTCACAAAAAAGCCTGATAGGGGAAACTAAACCTATCAGGACAACGTATTAACCTATTTATTTTTGTTAAAAGGATTGTGCCGGCTGACAAATTTTGAAAGGGCACGGCTTGCTTTCTGAGCTCTGCTTGGACTTTGAGTGTCTTCTTCCATCTCCTGGTAGGTCGTGTAGGCCTCATTCAACGTATCATCCCCTTCAAACTCGAGATCTTTTGTCTTGAGTTCCTTGCGGTTCAATTTTATATTCTTCTTAAATTGACTGCGCATAAGACGTTCGACCAGTCCCAGGTCTATGCTTTCGCCTTCCCGCTCTTTCGCAGCTATAATACTCAATACTTCGATGTAGCTGAGTCCGAGAGCACTTGTCACGATCGAAGCGGTCGTCCCGCTGATCAGTCCACCTATAAGGGTACCCGCTCCTGGAACGAACTTAAATGCATTCGCGACAATGGTTTTCCCGATCATAGTAGCTGAACCGGTGCCTCCTACAGCAGCAATCAGACTGACTATGGTCGACTTATCCATTGAAATCCCGAATATAGCTGTAATGTGAGCGAGTAAAGTGACTTGCATGGGAATCAGTACAGAGGCATCTGAAAACGGAATCGGCGCGAAACCGACTCCGAATGTAGTCGCCACATAACGGGAAGCCCAACGTCTGGCCGCTTTAGCTTTGCGCTCGATATCAGCGTGCTGGGCGTTCATAAAAGCATCATGTGCCTCTTTCGGTATCAGTTGAAGCGTCTTGTCGATCAGTTCTTTTAGACCAAATGCTGGAATAACATAATCTTCTGTAATTTCATAAGGTTCAGCCATAATGTTCTGAACAGCTGCTACTGGAAGATTGAGATTCTCCAGGTACGCGTTGAACTCTTCAGCAGGCTTACCGATCGATTGGGTCAGAACCAGTATGACTGGAAGAACAGAGGAAATTTCTTTGATCAAGTCGATTTCCGTCTCCTCTATTCGTGATGAATTAGCCTGAATGCAGTAGTAGACGGCATGAACAGCATCTCTGGTCTGCTTGTTCTGTTCAACTAGATCGAAAATTTCGTTCTTTATATCTTTTTGAACTTTCGGGTTCAATTCGAGCCCTCTGGTATCATACAGAGTAATTGGGATACCTTTTTTAGATATACGCCTTAAATGTTTAGTAACAGGCTTCCCTATTCCGGTATCTGCAAGGTTTTCCCTGAACACACTGTTGATCAAGGTACTCTTTCCAACTCCTGTTTTTCCGGCAATCAGAATATTGACAGGGTTCATTTTTTCAATTTCAGCTTCGGTTTTCTCAAGGATGTCTTGAATCATATTGTATTTATTGTCTGAAAATTTCATAGGCGCCTCCTATTCTTTTATATCATTTTAACATGTTAGGCGGATGAAAACGAAAAAGATGCGTCTGTTCCCTTATATTTATGAGCAAAAAAACCTGCCCGTTCATCAGGCAGGTCGTAATCGATTAAATTAACCGGTAGAACTTATCTGAATTCTGCAGGGACTTCCGCAAGTTCCTCAACACTAGTTACATGCCACTGTCCGTCTCCGAACTGAAGGAGCACACGATACACATCATTGCGTCCGCTGTCGGACATGACTGCAAAGACTTGTCCAGGACCGTTGTTCCCTACACGCCAGGTGATCATATCACTCTGGTTCAGCCCAGTCACAGATGATACAGCATTGGCGATTGCTACACGGTCGCTTGACCCTTCACTGTAGTTCGTATTGTGACTTTCATCCAGCGGTGCATTTTCAATAACTTCATAGCTGGTTTCATCCGATGTATTCTCTTCTTCTTCCTCTGAGTCGACTTCTGTATCTTCAGCAGTCTCATCGTCAGAATCATCGACGAGTTCTTCATCAGCATCACTGGCTTCTTCTTCACCATTATTATTCTGATCTTCTTCGGCAGGTTCTTCTTCCCAGTCGTCTTCATCCTCGTCTTCAGTATCAGTAAGGACTTCAGATTCAGGTGTGCCGTTATCAGCATCAAAATCGACCGCAGATTCCCTATTCATGAATATAAATGCCATGATCCCAATCAGCACGACCAGCAATACAGCTATGATTCCGTAATAGATTTTTTCAGGTGTATTATTCTTAGGCCCTTTTGGTGTATTTGGTGTATTTGGTGTATTTGGTGTATTTGGTGTATTTGGTGTATTTGGTGTATTTGGTGTATTTGGTGTATTTGGTGTATTTGGTGTATTTGGTGTATTATTCTTTCTATTTGTCCGTGTCTGTTTCATATTTCAGTTGCCTCCATAACAAGTAGTTGATGATATTAAGTAAATTATACCACTGTTAAAAAGTGTAGCACAACGAATAGAATCAGGCAATGACAAATCAGATACAAAACCGACAAAAGCGTATCAAATGACTTAGTTTATTGAACTACACCCACTTTCGCTCACGCTTAGAAGTGGGCGATTCCTGGGAACAAAGTAGACTTGATACGCCTTTTCTAGAGTATCAGCGGTTGCTTTTATTTACCAGGCTAACCCCGTAGTCCCTACGGTTAGTTACGTTAAACAGGCTGTATCAGTGTTTTAAGCCCTTCGTTTAGAATGTTGATGCTCGCATTGATATCTCGGTCATGATGCACGCCGCATGCCGGGCACAGCCATTCTCTGATGATGAGAGGTTTTTTTCCATCGATATGCCCGCATGCTGAACACAGCTGACTGGAAGGAAACCATTGACTGACTTTGATCAGAGAGCGGTTATGCCATTCAGCTTTGTAAGTGAGCTTGTCGACAAAGGCAGACCAAGAGACGTCTGAAATCTGCTTAGCTAACTTCCGGTTCTTTTTCATTCCTTGAATATCAAGGGCTTCAATACAGATCACATCGTGGTTTTTGATGAGCGTTGTACTAAGCTTGTTCAAGAAATCTTGTCGTTGATTCGCTACTTTTTCGTAAAGTCCAGCGACTTTAAGGCGTTGCTTTTGATAATTCTTGGCAGCCGTCAACTCTTTGCCGTCTTTCTTTGCCTGGTCATAGCGACGGGAGAGTTTGCGCTGTTCTCTTTTAAGAGTGGCTTCCATTTTAGATGTAAAGCGATGATTGTCTTCTTTAACTCCAGTAGACAGAACCGCAAAATCAGTGATCCCTAGATCAATGCCGATAGCCGCACCCGATTTTGTTTCCGCTATCATTTCAACTTGACAAACAACCGAAACAAAGTACTTTCCCGTCGGGGTTTTGCTTATAATCGCACGCTGAATGGTGCCCTTGACGTCTTTACTTTTGGCAAAGCGCACCCAGCCTAACTTAGGGAGTTTGATTTTATTCCCTAACACCACAATATTGTCATTCGTCCATTTTGTTGTATACGATTGACGGCCGTGGGTCTTCCGTTTAAATGCAGGGTAGCCTTTTTTCTTCTGGAAAAACCTGTCAAAGGCATCTGACAAGTGTTCCAGAGCGGCCTGGAGGGCGATACTATCCGGTTCTTTAAGCCACAGCGTGTTTGACTGTTTTTTTAGTTGAGTCAAAGCAGCGGAACATTTAGTGTACGATAAGCCCTTCCCGGTTTCTTTGTATGCCGTCGTCCATTCATTTAAAAAATGATTGTAGACAAAGCGAGCGGATCCGATTGTTTTGTGTATGTGTGCTTTCTGTTTTTCATTGGGGTAGAGACGATATTTATAGGCTTTATACCTGAACATACATTCCCCTCCTCTTTAAGTTAAGATTACCTTAAAGAGAGCTTTAAATCAAGGGGAACACATCTCTTTATGTGACAAGTAACTGCAGGAAGAGGTCTGTTTTTTACAAAAAAACAGTTGAGCATGCTCAAGCGTCATTCATCACCCGCTTATAGAAGCGGATGTCTTCTGTCGCAACACGATAAAAAATAGCGAATTATGTAATAATGAGAGGGAATAAGCCTGTAGACTTCAACACCTTTATCTATACTATAATTTAGTTAATTAAGCATAACTAGAATAAAAACCCGTTCTGAGAGGTGAGTTCCCTCGCAGAGCGGGCTGAGCCTGACCGGATTATGGTTTCAGGACAAATTTAATGTTGTTGTCTTCTTTTTTGTCGAACAGATCATAGGCAGTAGACGCTTGTTCCATTGGCATGACATGCGTGATGATGTAACTGGGATCAATGTCGCCTTTCATTATCATGTCATAGAGTTTTGGCATGAGATGAGGCACGGGCGTCTGACCTGTCTTCAATGTAATGTTACTGGCGAAGATGTTGTTGATTGGGAAGTTTGACCCTGGAGTCAAGTACACTCCAGTAACCATGATCGTTCCGAATTTTTTAACAGCAATACTCGCCATTTCAAGAGGACTCGTGGTCCCTCTTTGAGCAGAAATCAGATTGGTTACTTTCTCGATCTTACGTTCTTTTCCGTCCATAACTACACAGTCAATAACAACGTCAGCTCCACCGTTGGTCATGTCTTTCAATGCCAGGCTCGGTAGATCGACTTCTTCAAAGTTCAATGTTTCTACTCCGATTTTCTTGGCTGAATATTCCAGACGATTAGGCACACAATCGACAGCTATAACTCGTGCTGCACCTTTCAGCTTGGCGAATTTTTGAGCCAGCAGGCCGACAGGTCCAGATCCAAGCACAATGACCGTGTCTCCTTCTTTCACTCCAGAATGTTCTACACTCCAGTAAGCTGTAGGAACAATATCCGATAAGAAGAGTACTTTTTCGTCCGGCACTGACTGGTCAGGTATTTTGAAGGAATTCTGATCTGCATAAGGCACACGTAGAAACTCTGCCTGGCCCCCAGGGTAGTCTCCATTCAGTTTGCCAAATCCAAACAATCCACCATAATCAGTTTCCGGATTTTTATTTGAGTTGTCACATTGGCTTTCCATTACATTGAAAACAATAGTACTTATTATTTAAATAGAAAACTCTTCATCAGTCTGCTTTTCCTTAGTGGTAAAAGGAGAAGCGTCAGATGAAGAGTCATTTATCAGTAATTATTTTTTCATCGTGATTTTTCTTAATGGTATTGTTACTAGAGGTGCAATGATAGCTGCTGCAATGGCTTCTGCTACCCCGTTCGTTCCTACTATGATTGCCAAAGCTCCAGCCAGATTGCTGATGTCTACATCAATTGCCTGAGCATAAGCTTCTCCAAAAAAGAGATAGATGAAAAACAGGACAAAAATTGTATTTGTAAAAGATCCTACGACCGACGCACTGGCGAGTGCCACCTTATCTTTCTTTGGTAACAGTCTGTGTGACAGACGATAAGACAGACCAGTAAAGAGTCCGATCAGCATTCTAGGAACAAGAGCGATCATTGGATGTGTCCAAAGTAAAAGATCCAGAGGCGTTGCCGGCATAGTATAGGCACGTATCATTCGAGTGATCCCCCAAACTGCACCGATAATGATTCCGTCCGTCGTACTCATAGTCAACGTTGCAACGATGACTGTGATATGTATGATCGTCGGATTGAGTGGTGGAATTGGAATATTCCCCAGAAACGGCACAAAGTTCTGAATCAATATGATTGCAGTAAGAATCCCCAGTAAGGCGATACGATGGGGTTTAGACATTTTCTTGTTTGTTAGCATTCGTTTTCCTCCTCTCTTACCTATTCTATTATATGCGGTTGGTCATGCTCCGGTTCAACCTCCCGATCAGAACTGTCAGCATATGGACCTCTTCTTCAGTCCAGCCGGAAAGAATGGACTCAAACTTCTCTTCAAGATGTTTATGATAATTGGAGAATACATCCAGGGCTTTATCAGTTAGTGTGAAGTAAGCATATCGTTTGTCTTCTCCAGTGGTTTTAGTCACAAATTCCTTTTTGACAAGTGCATTCATCTGTCGACTGACTGTTGATTTATCCAGCCGGCTTTTCTGAGTAATGTCTTTTAGCGTGTACTCATCGTTGCCGATCAGTTTGATCAGATTTATTGCCGAGCTTGACAGACCATGTTCATGAAGCATCAGTTCAGCTACCTGCTTGTAAAGCTGATTCAGCTCTGTGACCTTTTCTAGCAGCGCATCTGTATTGCCTGGTGATTCCATTCAATTACCCCTCTCTTTAAATGAAAAAGCTGTGAACAATTGTACACGTCAACTATACCACGCCTTATTCTATTCAGCAATCTTTTTAATAGAATTGTTGATGTATCGGAAAAAGTGCTATACTATAGAAGACTTTGTACAATGAAAGGAGTTTTTTTAATGTCTTTTGACGGGTTATTTGTCCATGCCCTCACGGATGAACTGAAAGAAATATGTGAGGGAGGCCGTATTTCTAAAATACAGCAGCCATATGAAAATGAAGTTATTCTAAAAATTAGAGCAAACCGAAAAAACGTGTCCCTTCTATTGTCTGCCCATCCACAGTATGCCCGTGTTCAGCTGACAACGATTCCTTTTGAGAATCCTGACAGCCCTCCTCACTATTGCATGATTTTAAGGAAATACCTAGATGGTGCAATTATCGAATCAATTACTCAGAAAGAAAATGATCGTCAGCTAGTCTTCTCATTCAAGAGCAGAAATGAACTTGGGGATATGGAACACCTTTCTCTTATTGTTGAAATAATGGGGCGTCACAGTAACATCCTGTTGGTCAATACGCCGGATAACAAGTTGATTGACGCAATCAGACATGTACCGGCCAGCCAGAATACTTACCGGACTCTGCTGCCTGGCGCTGAGTACCGACCGGCACCCGATCAGCATAAGAATAACCCCTTTAATTATGATGGTCCCTTCCCTGTATCAGAATTGAATACTAAAGATAAGATCAAATGGGTCCAGTCAACCTTGCAAGGATTCGGTAAAGATTCGGCAGTAGAACTTGTCCACCGTATAGAAACTCAAACAGAAGATTCTCCTGAAGCAGTTTATCAGCAGTTCATGCAGATGTTCAGTCCTGAACGTATTCAACCGACATTGATTAAGAATGGCAATAAGGAGACCTTCACCCCTTTTGACTACCATTCAATTGAAGGAGAGCGTATTAGTTATGATTCCCTGAGTAGCTTGATGGACCGTTATTTCCAGGATAAGAGTGAGCGGGACAGGGTCAATCAGCAGGCTAATGACCTGACTCAACTCGTCAGTACCTTTTATCAGAAGAACGAGAAAAAACTGAAAAAACTTGAAAAAGAGTTAAAGGAAACTGAAAAAGCTGATCAACTACGTGTTAAAGGTGAAGTGCTGACTGCCTATCTTCACGAGGTGAAAAAGGGGCAGGAGAAGATAGATTTGCCTAATTTTTATGAAGAAAATCAGATGATCTCGATTCAGCTGGATCCTCAGAAGACACCAGCAGAAAACGCACAGAAATATTTCTCTAAATATCAGAAGTTAAAGAATGCCAAGGTTCACCTGGCTCAACAGATTACTGCCACGAAAGCAGAAATGGCTTATTTTGATACACTGCTCACCCAGCTGTCTATTGCCTCTATTTCTGACTTGGATGACATCAGACAGGAACTGCGTGATGGCGGGTATTTGAAGAAACGCAGCAGTAAAAAGATGAAACCGAAGAAGTCAAAACCTGAAGCTTTCACGTCTTCAGACGGGACATCAATTCTTGTTGGAAAGAATAATACACAGAATGATGAACTGACACTGAAAAAAGCAAGAAAATCTTATTGGTGGGCTCACGCTAAAGACATACCAGGTTCTCATGTCATTATTGAAGACAGTGAACCTAGTAAAAAGACCATTGAAGAAGCTTGTATGTTGGCCGCGTATTACAGTAAGTATCGTCTGTCTTCTTCTGTTCCAGTAGATGTCGTTCAGGTTCGCCAGATAAAAAAACCGAATGGTGCTAAACCAGGTTACGTCATTTATGAGGGGCAGAGCACGTATTTTGTCACACCAAGTGCAGAAGCTGTACGCTCACTAAAAGCATAGGAAAGACCGAGTGACTACTTGATGTAATCACTCGGTCTTTAATGTTTATTGTACAACCCTCTTTTTTTAATTAGGTTTGATAATTTCTACGGCATCTTTGCCGTCGATCTCTTTCATTGATACTTTAACCTGCTCGGATTTTGATGTAGGTATATTCTTTCCGATGTAATCAGCTTTGATCGGAATTTCTCTGTGTCCTCTGTCCGTCAGAGAAGCGACCATAATTTTTTCGGGACGGCCCAGGTCGATCACAGCATCCATTGCCGCTCGAATCGTTCGACCGGTATAAATGACATCGTCGACCAGGATCACTACTTTTCCTTTTACAGAAACGGGAAAAATCTGTCCTTTTACTTCAGGATCTTCCACTTCTTCTGGAAAATGTCGATCATCACGGTAAAGGGTGATATCCAGTTCACCAACTGGGATATCCTGTCCTTCAATCTCGGAGATTTTAGAGGCGATTCTATTTGCGATATATACTCCTCTTGTTTTTATACCTGCTAGAATAACGTTGTCTATCCCTTTGTTTCGCTCGATGATCTCGTAGGAAATTCGTGTAAGTGCCCTGTTCAAGGCCACTTCATCTAAAATTGATACGACTTTTGACATGAATAGTCTCCTTTCCCTTACAGTCTTCTGATGTGATCTAGTGTTTCTTCAAATGATTCTGGCAGTGGAGCTGAAAACGATAGTCTTTCTCCTGTAGTCGGATGGACAAACTGCAAAGAGGCGGCGTGCAGGAACTGTCCTGGTCCTTCAAGCGTTTTTCTTGGTCCGTAAAGTGGATCGCCAGCCATGCGATAGCCGATATATTCCAGATGTACGCGAATCTGGTGCGTACGACCAGTTTCCAGGTTCAGTTTTAAAAGAGTAAAGTCGTTGAACCGTTCAATCACTTCGAAATGAGTTACAGATGGTTTTCCATTTTCGACAACTTTATATTTTTTACGATTTTTAGGGTCGCGTCCGATCGGAGCATCGATCGTTCCACGGTCATTTTGAATGACCCCATGGACGAGCCCGATGTATTCACGTCCGGCAGTCTTATCTTGAAGCTGTTCAGCCAGTTTTTCGTGAGCCACATCATTTTTAGCGACCATCAGAAGGCCAGATGTATCTTTGTCGATTCGGTGGACAATACCGGGTCTAATCTTTCCATTGATTCCTGATAAGTCTTTAATATGATAAAGCAATGCATTGACCAGAGTACCACCTTCATGCCCCAGAGATGGATGAACCACCATTCCCTGAGGTTTGTTGATAACAACGACATCTTTATCCTCATACACGATATCGATCGCTATGTCTTCTGGCTGTGCATCGATCTCTACAGGTTCAGGAATGGATAGTGCAATAACATCGTCCTGCTGCAATTTATAATTTGCTTTTGACGGTTCACTGTTCACGGTAACCTGTTCATCCTTGATCCATCCTTGGATTTGAGATCTTGAATGATCCGGCAGCTGATCAGCCAGAAACTTATCCAGTCGTCCTGATTCATTTTTAATAGTAAAGGTGTAGCTTTCTGTCATTCTATTGTCCAACTTTCTTCTTGTGATTTCTAATCTCGTCTATAACAAGGTAAACGATCATCAGTCCAACTCCTACCGATAAAGCAATATCTGCTATATTAAAGATCGGAAAATTGATGAAGTCAAGTTTGATCATATCAACAACATACTGTTGAATCAGTCGGTCGATGAAGTTTCCAATTGCGCCTCCAAGTATCATACTTAGCGATAAGCCGATAAGTATATCTTGCTTGCCTAACGTATGCAGATAATAAATGACGACACCTACAACGACAACCGTAACGATGTAAAAGAACAGCATCTGGCCCTCAAGTATACCCCAGGCTGCTCCCGTATTGCGATGATGAGTAAACGACAGGACATTTGGTATCCATTCTACTGTTTCTCTAAATGGAATAGTTGAAACAGTCAAATACTTGGTCAGTTGGTCCAGTCCGATGATCAGAACTGCCAAAGTGTAATAAAGTATCATAAAATCCTCTTTTCTTTAGTAGACTTTCTCATATTGTACAATATTTTTGCGATGAAACCTACCTTTACTGAAAGATTCTCTCAATCCCTTACCTCATCAAAGAAACAATATAACTCGATTACAACCATTACAGTTTAATTAGATAAAGAAGTCTGATATACTCGAAAAGTAATCGTATATATTTAAAACAATAAAGGAGGCCACACAGGAACTGGACCGATTAAGAACAGAGACTGCGGATGAACTGAATCATTTATATGATCTGGAAACTGATCTGCAGAATAGTTTCAGTGAAACACTTGAATCGGATGATGAGTTGACTACTTTAGGTGATGGCTCTTCCCCGGTATTCGAAAATATTGAATCCAGAGAAGCTGTGTTGGAAAACATAGCAGCACATGAAGAAGAAATGAGCAAACACCAGTCAACGCTCGATACTTATGAAGGAGAACTGCTGGATCAATCAGAAATCGATGCAGTTATGTCTGACGTCGATACTTTTACTGATCAGCTCATCCAGTATAGAGAAAATTACCAGGCTGCCCTCTCTTCACAAGACAGCTATTTCGTCAGTTTATCTGAAAATGGCGCGACTTATGAAGACTTCGTCGACGGCATTCAATCAATTAATGACGAACGTGACGAACTTAGAGAATACCTGCTCGTACTTGACGAGACACTGGTAGACTTTGGTGAAAGTTTAGACCAGCTGCAGACATCTATTGATAACCAATTGACTGAGGATGAATAAGGAGAAGAAGACTATGAAACGAACATTAGCTACTCTATTTTTAGCCTCATCTCTTATATTGACTGCCTGTGATACCTCAGATGCAGAATACGATTCGGATGAGCAGTCTGAACCTGTTGAAGACAGTTCTGAAGAAACCAGTGAAGGTCAAGCTGATATGAATGACGATGATCACTCTAATGAAGACTCAGATGATGAAGAAGACGTGTCAATAGATGAACCTGAAGAATCTTCATATCTTTACGAAGTCAACGAAAATGACATAGCTACAATTCAAGTGATTGAAGGCGAAGAAGCAAACGAACGTGTCGCCCTTCTTACTTATGATGATGCACCAGATAATTACGCCGTGGACATTGCTGAAGCGCTTGTCGAACATGACGCTCCTGCGATTTTCTTCGTTAACGGAATGTTTATTGAGAGTGAAGAAGGCCAGGAGATGCTTAGAGAAATTCACGAGATGGGATTTGCCATCGGGAACCATACACACACCCATCAGAGCCTCCCTTCTTTGAGTGAAGAGGAACAGACTGAGGAAATCATGAAGACTAGTGACCTTATTGAGAAAATCATCGGAGAGCGTCCTCGCTTCTTCAGAGCACCATTCGGTCAGAACACTGATCATGTCAAGGAACTTGTTAGAGAAGACGGGATGGTCCTTATGAACTGGACCTATGGCTATGACTGGGAATCCGGCTATATGGAAGCTGAGCCACTTGCTGATATTATGGTCAATACCGAACTGCTAAGACCAGGAGCCAATTTGCTGATGCATGACCGTCGCTGGACTCTTGAAGCCACGCCTCAAATTATTGAAGGCTTAAGAGAAAACGATTATGAACTGGTGGATCCCGACTTGATTCGCTCCGCCACTCCAGAACAATCAGAAAGCGAGGAAACAGATTAATGAAACTTAATTTAAAGAAACATGTATTTTACTCTGCAGCCTTATTAGCAGTTGCTTCTCTTTCCCCATCAGTCGTTTCAGCCGATGAAAATGATACTGTTGATCAGCCTGAAGATATCGAGACAACTTACCTGAACTATACTCAAGACCCCCTTCTTTCTGTACCGGAAAGTTTCCCCCGTCAGTTTAAATTTGACAGCGGAGTAAACATCGACTATCCAGAAGACGGCGTGAAAGGTATTTTCGTCACTGCCCATTCTGCAGGTGGATCCAGACTGGAAACATTGACCGAACTGCTCAATACGACTGAACTGAACAGCATGGTTATCGATGTTAAAGATGATTACGGCGATATTGTCATGCCGATAGAATCCGATCATGAATACGTCAATCAGTTCACTAATAACATTGTTGAAGCTGAACCTTTGATGGAACATCTAGAGGAAAACGATATTTACCCAATTGCACGTATTGTCGTATTTAAAGATTCCAGACTGGCTAATGAACGCCCTGATCTGTCATTTACTGAAGATGACGGATCCGTATGGGCTAACCGCCGCGGAGAAAGCTTCGTCAATCCATATGAACGTGAAGTATGGGAGTATAATGTTGAAGTGGCCCGCCAGGCAGCTAAGCTTGGCTTTAAGGATATCCAGTTCGACTATGTTCGCTTCCCTGAAGGATTTGAATACCGCGATGAAGACCTGAACTATTCTCGAGGCGATTACGAAGAGAGCGATCTAGATAATGTCAAGCAGCGTGTCGATGCTGTAACTGAATTCGTAGCTTATGCTCGTCGTGAACTTCAGCCTTATGATGTCGATGTATCTGTAGATATCTTCGGCTATGCTGCAACGCGAGAAGAAACTCCTGGTATCGGTCAGAACTTTTCAAGAATTTCTGAGAATGTCGACGTGATTTCTTCGATGATTTACCCTAGTCACTGGGGTGCAGGATCATTAGGTATTGAGCGCCCAGATCTTGAGCCGTATAATGTCATCGCAAACTACATGGAACTCGAAAACGAAATCCTTGATAACCTGGGCGACCGTGCCCCTATTTCCCGCCCGTGGATCCAGGACTTCACAGCATCTTATCTTGGTTCAGGATGGTACATGAATTATGGCGCTGAAGAAGTCAGTGAGCAGATTCGCGCCTTGAATGAATATGGAGTGGATGAATTCCTCTTATGGAATGCAGGAAACCGTTATTCTGAAGGTGCTACCTACAGTTTTGATTAATAGATGAATAAATTAAAAATCTCTCGTTGTTGTTCGCTAATGAATGACTTCGAGAGATTTTTTTGTGTGAAATACGTCACTAAGATGGATTTCTGTTCTAAGTTCCGGTCCAATCGTCCAAGCACAGGTACTCATACGAATTTTTACCTCTAGTTACGAAGCAACCACATTAATCTGTCTCTATCGTCTACGCGCTATAGATCAACATGACTCTTAAAAAAATTTCATAAGAAAAAGCAGCTGATTCAGCTGCTTTCCCTTTAATCATAACCCTTCACTAGTTCACCTGAATCGTCTGGCCATTATCCAGCAGAACCAAGTATGTCTCGAGTACTGGTTTTCTCAGTATCGATTCCAGTGCCTGCTTGTACAGCATGAGCTGACCTTTATATTTTTTAAGCATTTCTTCTTCAGCTCGATCCTGGAAGCGTTCAACATTGTCTGTCTTATAGTCAAAGAGAATGAGGCCTTCTTCCCCTTCAATATAGCCGTCGATAATCCCGTGAATCAGTACGTTGTCATCCACTGCCTTCATATCCTGAAAAATATCTCTAGCTTCCAGGAGAAGTGAGAACGGCACTTCCCTCTTCATTGACGAAACATGGCCTAATATATAGCGCCCAAATGTTGTCTGGAAAAATCGGTCGATTTTTTCTACAGGTATTAGCTCAGCAATATCTTCAGTGATGACTTTTTCAGAAGCAAGTTTATTTACCTCAGCTTTAATATCCTCAGCAGTTAGCGATTCATTCAAGTCAATAGCCTGCAGCACCAGGTGGGTGGCTTTACCGATTTCTGCTCCGCTTGGTTTCAATACCTCCTGTAGAAACTTGGGCCGCTCCAGTTCATCTTCAACGTACCTGTTGGACTGTCTAGGATTCGTTACATCAATTTTCACCATCTGTCCGTCATCCGGTTCTTCAAACATGCGTTTAATCTCGGACACGGACTGGTAACTGGTGGTCTGAGTAGCCAGCTCATATGGGTACTCAAAAGCCATTAGACTAAGGGCCTGCGATACAGCTGCTTTCACTGTCTCGTTATCTGACTCCTTCATTTTCCCTTGTTTCAGGTCCTCAAACCAGTTACTGCTTTCTTCATTCTGATAGCTGATCAGATGCTCTTCGAGTTCAGTCGACTGGTAAAATGAGACAGTAAACGACGTGTCATAAGTGTGGACCCATCTATTCTGGGACTTGATTTCGCTTTCTGCTTTCATGTTCTGGTGCCTGATCAGGCATTGACCAATCCAGTCCATGAAATGCTGAGAATCAAGCCTTAATGCTGGTGGGAGAACAGTTTGAGCATGCCCACTCACCTTGTTCCATTTGCTGATAGCCGTTTCTTTATTTTTGTAGGATCCAACCAGGAACAGTTTCTGTTCAGCCCGTGTCAAAGCTACATATAAGACCCGCATCTGTTCAGATAAAATCCGGTTCTTCTTCTGCATTTTCAAAACGGTTTCCGGCAAAGTCGGCGTTTTGATCCGGTTCGTGACGTCGATATATTCTGATCCGACCCCGTATTCTTCATCAAGCACGGTAGAACCCCTGATATCCATCAGGTTGAATCGCTTGGACATATCCATGACAAATACGATCGGAAATTCAAGCCCTTTACTGGCATGTATCGTCATGACTCTGACCGCATCCTCCCCATCGGTTACGGCTGATGGTTCAGCGAGATCTTTGTCTTTTTTCTGCATCTTTTCGATAAATCGGATAAACTGGAACAAACCCTTAAATGACGTTTTTTCATATGAAGCCGCACGTTCGTATAGGGCATGTAGATTGGCTTTTCTCTGTCTGCCGGAACTCATGCCTCCGACATAATGCAGGAAACCAGTGTCTTCGTATATCATCCAGATCAGTTCGACCAGCGATTTTCGCTTAGACTGAGTCCGCCAGTGTTCAAGCTGCTGATAAAACTGAATCAGTTTCTCCTGCAATTTGATATTTCCTTCATCTTGCCAGTTTGTCCGACTGACAAAAGCCTCCAGCGCTTCAAAATACGTGCCCTGCTTGTCTTCGATGCGGATGCGAGCCATGTCGACTTCGTTCAGTCCGACCATGGGTGAGCGAAGAACTGCAGCAAGCGGAATATCCTGTTTCGGATTATCTATGACTTTAAGCAGTGACATCATGATTGCTATCTCAGTGGTCTGGAAATAGTTTTGAGTATCATTCACGGCTGTTGGGATCTGAAGCTGTTTAAAGATATCCTGAATATCAATATTATTTTTCTTTGTTGGTGTGAGAAGCACAATATCCTTGAACTGCACAGGTCTGTTGGCTTTCATCTCTTTATCATAAACCTCATATCCACTAGCGACCATTTCTAGAATTTTATGGGCAACCATGTATATTTCACCTTTAGTCTTCGTGTTCATCTGAAACGTAACACTGTCGGTATCCAGTGACTCATTGTCTTCTTCAGCATCATCTTCTTCTGTTTCATATATCAGAACATCGGCAGAGAAACGGTCAGATTCCGGAAAGGCGGTAAACCCGTTTATCAGTTTAGCCGATTCATCATAGGCCAGTTCGCCCACTTTTTTGTCCATCAGCTGTTCGAAAATGAAATTGGTAAACTGAAGCACATCCGGACGCGAGCGGAAATTTTCAGCTAAAATGATCCGGTCCCCATCCTGACTTTTTTCGTATCGTTCGTATTTTTCAATGAAAAGACTAGGATCAGCTAGCCTGAAAGAGTAAATGGACTGCTTGACGTCCCCCACCATGAACTGATTCCCGATATCGTCAGATGAACGAGTCAGCCATTTCAAAATCGTTTCCTGAATCAGGTTGATATCCTGATACTCATCGACCATCACTTCAGCAAACTGTCTGCGGTAATGCCTGGAGGCTTCAGAAGGTACTGACTGTCCGTCATCAGCATCAATAAGAATGGCCAGGGTCAGATGCTCCAGATCGTTAAAGTCCAGCACTTTTCTGTCTGCTTTATGCTGCTGGTAGCGTTCGTAAAACAGTACTGCCACACGAGACAGTTCTTCAACGAGTCCTTTTACTGCACTCATCGTTTCCGCTTGTTCATCGGGTGATAAAAGGAAATAGCTGTCTCTTAAGGAAACGACAAAGGCTTTGGCTTTATCTCGGAAGCTTTTCATTTCCTTAGCGGCTTCCTTGACTTCATCAGGTGAATGTTTGCCTGGATTTTTCCATCTTGGGAATATTGGGCCATTCAGTAAACTGTATACATCATTGAGACGATCTTCATGGATAGCCTGCTCAGCCCGTTCGACCAGCTCCAGGTCATTCACTAGCAGCTCAACCGTCTTATCAAGTGACGGATCGCCATTACTCATCTGATGAGCATCGCTTAGAAGTTCCTTAGCAGTGTCCAACGTATCCAGAATTGCAGGCTTGGCCAGTTCCTGGAAAATGGTACTGCTGGCCAAGTCTCCCCCTTCCGTTTCATATCGGCTGGACAAGTCTGAGAGCCACCCTTTTGAATCAGTCTTGGACCGTGAAAAATCATAAAGTTTGAAGATAAGATCAGTCAGCCCGTCATCACTGCGGTCATTTGAGTACGCTTGAGCCAGTGCTTCAAATAAAGAATCTTCTTCGCCGTATAATTCCTCTCTCAGTTCCTCCCAGACATCTTCTTTCATGAGAGCAATCTCTGTATCGTCCGTCAGCAGTCGAAAGACGGGATCGAAGTCGATTAGATAATAGTAGCGTTTGATCACTTTCAGACAGAATGAATGCAAGGTCGAAATGTCTGCATGACCTAAAAGAGGAATCTGACGAATTAGATGCTGCTTTTTCTTAGGATCCGTTTCAGCGTTGAGTTCCTTCTGAATGGCTCTCTGGATCCGTTCTTTCATTTCTCTTGCTGCGGCATTGGTATACGTCACGACCAGCAGTTCATTGATGTCCGTGAAGTTCTTTATCTTTTCAATGACTCGCTGCACAAGGACGGTCGTTTTTCCGGACCCTGCAGAAGCAGAGACCAGGATATTCTTGCCTTCATCATAAATTGCCTGCCATTGATGATCCGTAAATTGGGCATCAGCGGGCTTTGATGGAATAGTTGCCATTAGTTGTCATCTGCTCCTCTCTCGCTCAAGTCCAGGTATTTAGATTTTAATTTATCGATCAGGTCGGACTGATCACTGATGGGTTCAAGTTGCCGGTACTGATTCTGACCGTTCGGTAGAAGAACATCAAACTGGGAAATCGGCTGATAGATGCCTCGAACAGATGGTGTAAATTCTTTCTTGTCGTAAATAGGCGACAAGGCATTTTCACCTGCCAGGATCCGGTTACCTGCTTCTCTGATTTTTTCCCTGTTATGTCTGAAGAGCAGATCTAGATCCTCCATTGTGATCAGCTTTCCTTTAATCTGGTCTCTTGTTTTGACATACTCAAGAGGATAGACCAGAGAATATTTGTTTTCAGGCAGAGTCAGGTCCAGTTTTTCAACCAGCTCGTTCTCATTCAGAATGATCCCGTCCATTTTAAATGACTTCAGCCAGACATCCAGCCAGTCCTTTTTAAGCAGATCGCTGGCTTTAAGCATTGGGTTATTGACATGGGCATAAAATGCACCTGCGGGCTTGGCCTTTTTACCAAAAATATCTTCCGAGTAATGAACAGCTGTATCAAGATAAGTCAACATCTGCATCATCAGTCCGTGATATATTTCATCGAACTTCAGTGATTTTCTGCTGGATTTGTAATCTACGATACTTAAATACAACTCATTTTCCAGTTCCAAAGCATCCAGCCGGTCGATTTTTCCGCGTACATAGAGATTTCCTCCAGTATTAAGGGGGAAATTAAGCCCCGGTACCCCTTCTCGACTCCCCAGTCGTCCAAAAAGGACCTCTGACTTGCGTGGTCTCATCTGTGTCCGTCTCGTCTGTTTCGACAGGGCCTTGACCATCTGCTGGATGGTACGGCTCAGTTGTTTTCGTATGAATTTCATCCGATTTGACATGGACAGCAGTTTGAACTTGTTGCTCTGATACAGTTCCTGAAGAACCTCTTCTGTTACAGATTCAAGTTCTTCTTCGTTAAGCTGGTCAAATGACAGATTTCTGGTAATGATTGATCTGAAAATACTATCCAAAGCATCGTGGAAAAAGGTTCCTGTTTCTGCCGGAGTCAGCTCCTGGACAGCCCGTTCACGTAGTTTCAATCCGTACTGGAGGAAATGACTGTACGGATCCAGATAGAAACTTTCCAGCTGTGACACTGAAAGATACAGCTCTTTCCCGTAGAGTTCTTCAGCCAGTTCTGGTGACAGGCGTCGAGGAATATTTCTATATTCCAAACTCTTTAGTATTTTCTTTTCAACCTCCGAGGCTTGTTTCTGAAGGTTCTGAAATAAGATAGTCCAGAAAATTGGCGGATTAGTCTTATGATCCAGCCGGTCTCTTAAAATAGTCACGAGCTGACCGATCGTCTGACGTCTGGATCCGACAAAAGAAAGAGATAAATCAGTTGACTCATCAGTCACGGCCCCAGCATCAGTGTATTTACGGTCAATCGGTATAGCGAGCTGGCGGTTTAGACGTTCGATGTAAGGGCTCAGTCGGTTGTCACCAGAGCCGTCATTCTTCATCGGATAACTGAGGATCAGTTTATCCGACGCATTAAGAAAGGCAAGATAGGCAGTGAAAGGCTCGTTAGCCAGTCTTCCCGCTGTGGATGGCATGAGAAATTTATCGTCCGGGAGAAACACGCCAAGTTGTTCCCTGTCTTCGTCTGTCAGTATAGAGTCATTTTCTGAATTCAAGGGCAGCTGTGTATCTGTCATTCCCATGATGACTACTAATTTCTTACAGTTAAGCCGTGATTTGTCAAACTGAGTGAACATGACCTGATCGATGCTCGGAGGGACAATGCCGTATGTTGCCTGTTCAAATCCAGTTTCTAGAACTGACAGAAAGGTATCGACTTCCCAGGCTTCATCACCAAGCACATCGACGAACTCGTCCAGTAGCTGGATGAAGGTCTGCCAGACTTGTTCGTGTTTTCTAGCATCTTCAAGCTCCCCATCCTCAAGTGCCTGATCACGCCAGTATAGGAGTTGACCATCAATTCCGTGCCGCTCAAGAAACTGATAGATAAGACGCACAGCTTCTCGGTTCGTTTTAACTCTATCCAGCTGTTTGAAAAACGGAAGAAACGCTGAGCGAATGATTGAACGCGCCTGATTTGCCTGTTCCTGCATCCGTTTGTCTGCATCCAGCTGGTCATCCATTTCTTCTAGATGAAAGCGTGCATAGATCCAGTCTTCATCTCTTACCCAGTCATTGCCTTCGTACCCATAAGCAAGCATGACGTTCTCAAGAGTATCTACGGATTTTCGCCAGCTTTCCGATTTAGAACTCCAGAAAGATAGGCGGTCTTTCTTTTCTTTAGGAACAGTCCGTTCATCTTCCACAGGAATGAACAGTTCAGTTTTAAGAAAGCGCATGACATCTTCATAACGGTAATGTCGTTTATAGATATTTACTAGACTTTGTATACATTCTACCAATGCATGATGGGACATCTTATCTGCTTCGTCAATAAACAGAGGGATGTCATTTTCCGCAAAAGTAGAACCCATTAGCATTTTGTAATCTTCAAGGCTTCTAGCACATACAAGAATGTCCTTATAGCGGTAATTGCCCTCAGCAACTAACCGTTTTATAGTAGTTGCTGTGTGCAACACTTCGGCTTGTCTTGATTCTGCTTCTCTTATTTCTATACAGTTGCTGTAATCAGCTGACGGGTCCGACCATCGTTTAGGTGACAGATCGAAACTGCTGACCCAGTAGTCTTCAAAGTTTTGCAGTGCATCACATCGCTCACGACTGTTGTCTTTTACAACAGTATCATTCAATACTTGTAGACGACGATTTCTGGCTTCCTGGTAAAGCCTGAAATAAGTCATTCCAGTCTGATAAAAAAAGTTAGTCATCTCTGGAGGTTCCACCGCATATTTTTTATCCAGAATCAAAGAAACTTTTACATCCTTTGCATGTTCGACCATCTGCAGGACCAGCTCCTGCTCCTGTGCCGAAAAGCGGTGAAAGTTATCAATGATGATGTGGGTACGGCTAAGATCCCTTATTTTAACTTCTTCAATCAGCGCTTCAAGTACATCCTCTTTTTCAATATACTTTCCTTCAAGATGAGAGAGAAAAGAATCATACAGGAGGGTAATATCTTTGAGTTTAAGTAAGAGGTCTCTAGTGCCTGGCTCACCTTCAAAGATCTGACCACTGATATTAGTCAGATCTTCTGGCATTACGCGAGCATTTCTCAATTCCATAAACAGTTCAGTCGTTTTTTCTACAAAACCCTGCTGCTGACTTTCTCCTCTGAATATGGTCAGGGCTTCCTCATTTTCTCTCAAAAGTCGACGCATCAGCATGGTCAGTCCTGTTTCAGTAAGCTGGGAATGACTGTATAAGGCCGTGTCCTGAAGAAAGTACCATGCCAGACGACTGAAACTGAACACCTGCAGATTGATCATTCCTGCCAGATGACGATCATTATCTGGCTGACTGTCTTTTATACGATCCAGAATAGCCATTTCCGATTCAAATTTCATATGATCCGGGACTAGATAGAAAACTTGTGCCTCTTCATCCTCCATCCAATTCATCATCTGGTCAAAAAGTATTTTCTTCTTATCCGTCTGCAGTCTGCTCAGAATAAATTGAAGACCCATTCATGTGCTCCTCTCTCTTAAGCTATTGATTTAATGTTAAGAAGAAAGGAAAGAAAGGCCGGTTAAGCCTTCTTCCCTTTTCTTATTATTCAGCCGCAGCAAGCTTTGCGATTTCAATCAATACATCAGTAGCTTTAATCATGCTCTCTACAGCTACGAATTCATAACGTCCATGGAAATTTTCTCCTCCAGCAAAAATATTTGGAGTTGGCAGACCCATGAATGAAATCTTTGATCCGTCTGTTCCCCCACGAATAGGTTTGATGATAGGACTGATTCCCAAATTATTCATTGCTTTATCAGCAAGTTTAACCGGTCTCATGTCTTTTTCAATGACTTCGCGCATGTTATAGTACTGATCTTTCATTTCAACAGAAACGCGCTCTTCATCAAATGTTTCGTTCAGCTTAGAAGCAACAGTTATCATCTGTTCTTTCTTTGATTCAAAGGCTTCCCGGTCATGATCTCTTATAATATACTGCATCATCGCTTCATCCACGGTCCCCGTGATTTCAAGAAGATGAAAGAACCCTTCTCTACCGTCAGTTCGTTCAGGGACTTCATTTTCAGGTAATGCCTGATCAAAAGATACGGCTAGTTTAAGCGCGTTGATCATCTTATCTTTAGCAGTCCCCGGGTGGACGTTTTTCCCTTTGATTCTTATTTTTGCTCCTGCTGCGTTGAAACTTTCATACTCAAGTTCCCCGACAGGGCCTCCGTCAACTGTATACGCAAAATCCGCTCCAAAGTGGTCGACATCGAATCGGTCTGCTCCCACACCAATTTCTTCATCAGGTCCGAAAGCCACACGGATTTTTCCATGCCTGACTGTCGGATTGGCAATAAAGTACTCGACCATACTCATGATTTCAACAATACCTGATTTATCATCTGACCCAAGTAATGTCGTCCCGTCGGTTGTAATCAGTGTTTGACCAATATAATTTTTCAGATTAGGAAAATCGTCCGGAGATAAGCGAATACCCTGCTCTTCATTAAGTACGATCGTTTCACCATCATATTTTTCAATGATCTGCGGACTGATATGTTCTGAATTGAAGTCAGCCGTGTCCATATGAGCTATGAAGCCAATGACCGGTCCTGTATCTTCAGCGTTCGCAGGCAGTGTAGCCGTTACGAATCCATTTGACTCATTGTATTCCACATCGCTCATCCCGATTTCTTTAAGGTCAGCCATCAGTACACGAGCAAAATCTGCTTGTTTCTGAGTGGAAGGTACTGATGAAGATTCAGCATCTGAACGTGTATCGATTTTGACATAAGTTAGAAAACGGTCCATTAAATTTTTATACATAGTCATTCCATCCTTTTAAATAGAGTAAGTAAAGACGTCCGTTTGTGTCGCTGTCTGTAAAATAGTCAGGTCCCAGTTATTAGTCAGTTTCATCTGTTCGAAATATCCAGCCAGCCTCGGCACACAGATTGCTTCCATATAATGTCCGGCATCAATGAAATCCAGCCCGTCTCTCAACATATCCTGTGCTCCGTGGTAGGAAATGTCCCCAGTAATGAAGAGAGTCGCTCCACTGGACAGAGCCTCTTTATAGTACTTTTCTCCGGATCCTCCGAATATAGCTACTTTCTCATGTTTACGTTCACGATCGTTTGAGCCGAAACGCACACCATCTACTGAAAAGAGTGTTCTGATCCTCGCAGCGAGTGCCTCAGTAGTTTCAGGTTTCTCCAGCTTACCGGCCCGACCGAATCCGAATGCATCGGTCTGATTGTCTAGGGTAAACAGGTCAAAAACCGGTTCTTCATAAGGATGGTTAGCTCTCAGTGCCTCAATGACAGGATAGACAGAAGAATTCTTCAATAGCATTTCGATGCGCTGTTCATGGATCACTTCTTCTTTGCCGATTTCACCTTCTGTAGGATTTGCACCTTCCTGAGGCGTAAAACGGCCATGCCCTTCCAGAGTATAGGACACGTCTTTATAGTCGCCCACTTCTCCAGCTCCTGCTGAATGCAGAGCCTTTCTAACCTTGTCTGCGGCATAATCGGGGACATACACGGCCAGTTTCTTATAGCCTTCTTTGGTATTCACTGAGACGATCTGTCGCTCCTCCTGACTGATACCTATACTGTCAGCCAGCCAGTCATTCATCCCGCCTTCTGCCGCATCAAGATTGGTATGGGCAGAGTATACTGCAATATCTGATTTGACCAGGTCAAGAAACTCCCGTGTTCTGGAGTCCTCATCAGTCAAGTTTTTTAAAGGTTTGAAGATCGCAGGGTGATGAGTGATAATCAGATCCGCCTGCTTATCTTTTGCTTCCTGGATCGTCTGCTTGTCAACATCTAGAGCTATCAGAACAGTCTTGACCGCTTTGTTTTTAGAACCAAAGGATAAACCGACTGGGTCCCATCCTTCAGCAAGTGAAGGGGGGGCGAGCTGGTCAAGTGCAGTTGCCAGATCGTTCACTGTCACGTCTGTCATTCGATCATCTCCTTAATCAGTTTAATTTCTTCTTTGAGTACCGATAGCTTTTCTTCATTAGGCTGGCTTGACCGTTCCATCTGACCGACGATGAACTCATCCGTATGCATCTGCTGGGTCCACTTTTTCTGAAACGTATCAGATTGTTCCTTACTGAGATATGGACCAAACAGCAGCTCTTTTTTTGAATAAATCATTTGAACGTCAGAAGGTACGGCCTTGATGATTTCATAGATCTTGTCATTTTCCTCAAGGATCGTTTCATCTGTAATGCGGTACTGCTGTTCCATCAGGTATTCTCTTACTGTTTCTTCAAACACATTCGGCTGTAGGATCAATGTTTCCTGACCGGTCAGTCTATCATTTTCTTGTCCTTTTTCAAGAATCGATCGGATCAGTGCACCACCCATTCCAGCTATAGTAACCGTATCGATTCGATCTTCGGGTTTTAAAACCATTAATCCGTCACCCAGTCGGACTTCAACTATTTTTTCTAGTCCGGTCCGCCTGACTTCCTTCACTGCATTGTTAAATGGCCCCTGGACCACCTCTCCTGCCACAGCAAAGGTGGTTTTTCCCTGATCTGCCAGATAACACGGCAGATAGGCATGGTCAGACCCGATGTCAGCCACTCTTGCCCCTTTTTCTACGTAGTCGGCTACCTGCTTGAGCCGTTTTGATAATTGAACTGAATTCATAGGTCACCTCTTTAAAGTCTTCCAGTCTATTTTACCAGTTTTCAGCAAAGATTGAAAAGTTTTGAATAAATTGTATGTGTCAAGACTTTGGCGGAAACTTTTTTTCTAGAGATGGTAACTCTTCAATTTTAATATTAAAAT
>NZ_BAAADA010000146.1:0-4788 GCF_039522005.1 Alkalibacterium indicireducens | reverse complement strand
CAAGCACTCAAGAATCCCACCCGTCAAACCGAAAGGTTCGGGCTTGCGGCTTTAGCCGTGGGAGTCTCAAAGGATTTTATAAGTGGTGGAACTGCGTAGGCAGTTCTCCTTTTTTATTTCTTGATTCTCTTTTTCTTAAATAGTTCCTGTTTCTATATTAATTCTTTTTGGCTTATGTCCAATGCTTCTCTCGTTCTACTTTACTTGGTCTTAATCGTTCTGATCTACAGCTAGGATCATTTCTAGCTGTACCTTAGTATCATTTTTTTTCGTGAACTGTAGTTAACGGCAATCTAGCGTCATCTTAGTGTCTTTTCCTATACTAAACTGCTATTAGAAGAGGTTTAACGGCAAGTCTATACTTATTATTTTGATAAACTACAGCTAGAGGTCACTTAGCAGCAGCTTATTCCTTTTTTGTTTGATGAACTATAACTAGAAGCTTTCTAACAGTATCTTCTATCTGTTTTGTTCTATTGTGCTATACCTAGATTTCATTTACTTATATCTCCACACTTATTTACATTTTAGGCGGTCTGGTTATCTTAAAAAACAGCGGGAATATGGTCGCTACTTTCGTCGATGCCGGGGCTGCTTTCGTTATTTCTGTGGCCTATCTGACTGCCATGACTGACGGAGAAGCTATTGTCGCCAGTTTTGTCTTCGCCTTGGGAGTTACATTGTTTGAAACCTTCTTCCACAATTGGCTGCTCAAGGATCAGTCAGGCAGTTCGCGCTCACCATACTAATTATAAAGTCATAAAAAAGAGTCATCCTCCTGATTCAGTCGAGATGATGACTCTTTTTTTGTATTCCAGTCATTTACTTTGTCATCCTGAGTTAGAGTGTGACATTTTGTTATTCTTACTTCTTAAGAAGCAAGAGCCTGACCTTTTTTCTGCATTTCGTACATTTCTGCATAGGCACCGTTCAGGTTAAGCAGGCTGTCGTGTGTTCCCCGTTCTTTAATGACTCCCTGATCGAGCACCAGGATCTGATCCGCATGCTGAATCGTTGACAGACGGTGAGCAATGATAAAGGTCGTCCGTCCTTTTTTCAAAACGTTCATAGCGTGCTGAATGATTTCTTCCGTTTCCGTATCGATGGAAGACGTTGCTTCATCGAGAATCAGGATTTTCGGATCGAAGGCAAGTGCACGGGCAAAGGAAATCAGCTGACGCTGACCAGAGCTTAATGTACTCCCCTTTTCGACAACCGGTTCGTCAATCCCTTTTTCAAATTTGTCCAGCAGATCCTGTCCGCCGACATCTAGAAGTGCCTGAATCGCGGTTTCTTTTGAGATACTCGGATTGTCCATCGTGATGTTGGAGTAGATTGTCCCAGTAAAGAGGAACGGATCCTGCAGGACAATGCCCATATCTTCTCGGACAGATTGTCTGGAAAACTCTTTTGTGTTCTGGCCATCGATCATAATTTCCCCGATCTGCGGATCATAAAATCTAAAGAGCAGGTTCATGATCGAACTTTTTCCTGATCCGGTGTGGCCAACAAGTGCGACTGTCTGACCCGGTTCAGCTGTAAAGTGAATGTCTTTCAGAACATCTTTTTCTTCCGTGTAACCAAATGTCACGTGATTGAACGCAACGCGTCCTTCTGTCACTTCCATCGCTGCTTCCGGGTTGTCTTCTGGTTTCATGTCCATTATTTCAAATACCCGGTCTCCAGCTGCAATCGCCTGCTGAACGAAGGCCATCTGCTGGATGATTCCTTTGATCGGCTCATACAGACGGCTGACAAAATCTCCAAAGAGATACAACATCCCCACAGAAATCCCTAGTACCCCATTAATGTACTGTGTACTGAAGTAGACCATCAGCAGCAATAGTGACAGCCGGCGAAGAAAGTCGGCAAATGTCCACTGGAAGGCAGAGTCGAGAATCACGTACTTCCGCATGACTTCGTACCACTTTCCATTGATGTCTTCGAATTCTTCCTGGATGCGTTCTTCCTGCTCGAAAGCCTGGATTATCTGCATGCCCTGAATCGATTCATTCAGTTTCCCGTTGATGTCCGAGTTCAGGTCACGTTCTTTACGGTGGAAGACTCTGGCGTATTTTGTATAATACTTGTTCCATATAAACATTATAGGAATTAGAACCAAAAGAGTCAGTGCCAGTCCCGTGTGGAAGAAAGCAATCGCTGCAAATGCTCCAATGACGTAGAATACATTGATCAGGATCTGGCCGACTGTTGCGACGTAAAACTGCTGGCGCAGACTTTCTGTGTCGTTTGTTATACGTGCAACGATTTTTCCTGCCGGTAGATTATCGAAATAATTGATTGGCAGTTCCTGTACACGCGTGTACAACTGGTCTCTCAAAATTTTGATGATCCCGTTTGCCGCACGCATACGATAAATAGCCGAAATGTATCGGGTGATGACGGTCGAAATCATCAAGCCGAAATAAATAGCAATCAGTCGGACCAGCACATCTGTAAATTCTTCGTTCCCTGCAGCTGCAGGGGTGATGACCTGGTCAATAATGCGCTGAGCAATGATCGGCGCACCCAAGTCGGTGACCATGGACAAAACGACCAGTCCGATTCCGATCGTAAAGTAAAGTTTGTAATATTTCATATAAGAAACTAACCGTTTAACTGTCTTCATTAGTCATCCCTCCTCTCGTATGGATCTGGTGATGACAGAGGTTCATTTTCTGTGAGTTCTTTTATTTCCTGTTTTGTAAACTGATCATAGTACCAGCCGCCCTTGTCGATCAGCTCATCATGAGTGCCACGTTCCAAAATCGCTCCGTTGTCCAGAACGATGATTTCATCAGCCTCTTTTACTGCGGACAAGCGGTGAGTTGAAATGATCGTCGTCTTCCCTTCTCTGACCTGCTGAATATTATGAATGATGGTCTGTTCTGTCTTGGCATCCACAGCAGATAAGGAGTCGTCCAGGATTAGAATGTCCGGATCCTTGATGAGGGCCCTTGCAATGGAGATTCTCTGTTTCTGACCTCCAGAGATCGAGACGCCTTTCTCACCGATCATGGTGTCCAGTCCTCTATTAATATTTTTCAGGTCTTCTTCAAAGGAAGCCATGCGGATACTTTCTAAAATATCCTCGTCAGTGGCCTCTTTTTTACCGAAGGCAATGTTGTCTCTTACGGATCGGCTGAACAGGACGTGATCCTGTGGCACATAACCGATCAGTCGTCTGAGAGATGGATCGTTATATTCTGAGTAAGCCGAACTGCCCATATTGAACGTTCCCGAACCAAGCGGAAACTGATTGAGCAGTTGTCTGATGAGAGTCGTTTTTCCTGATCCAGTCTTTCCGACGATTCCGAGCGTTTTGCCTTTCTTTAAGTCCAGTCTGATCTTATCCAGATTGATTGTTTCGCTTGAACTGTATTTGAAGGTGAACTCGTCAAATTCAAAATCATCGACTTGTTCTGCTTCGATCGTTCCTTTGAAATTCAGTTCATCTGTTGCATATCTGATTTCATCGACACGTCTCATAGACGCACTTCCCTGACGCAGAATGAGTACCAGTTCGGATACCGAAATGATCGGCCAGATCATCATGCCCAGATACATCTGGAATGCGACGATATCTCCTACACTAAGCGTCCCCTGCGCTACCAGAATTGCCCCATAACTCAATGCAATCATGATGCTAAGTCCTTCAAAAGCCTTGACAGTCGGTGCAAATATAGCTGCAATTTCGGATACTTTGTTGTTCTTCTTGAGCAGTCCGCTTGTCTGTTCCTTGAACTTGTCTATAAAATCAGCTTCTTTGACATAGGCACGAATCACGCGCATGCCGTCGATCATTTCCAGTACGTCATCGTTGACAGAAGAGAATGATTTCTGAGCAATTTCATAGGCTTCATCAACTTGAGCTCCTTTGACCTTTATGACATAAGCCATCGGCAGCATCGGAATAACTGCTGCAAAAGTCAGCCCCCAGTGTACGGTCAGTCCCATCATGATCACCAATGTGGCAGTGAAGCCTGTGGCACTCATCAGGACAAGCATGCCGTATCCTGCCGTATCAGCCAGGGCACGTATATCCTGAGTCCCACGGGCCATTAAGTCACCCGTACGGAACTTTTCAAAATACGGCGCACGCATTCTCAAAAAGTGACGCATCAACTTACTGCGCATCTCTTTCTGTAATTTATAGGCCCCGGCGAACAGTCCATATCCCCATAGAAAATCAAGACCATAGGTGATTATGACCAGACCTGCGAACTGAAGGCTATACGTTCTGAGCACAGCGGCATTCATCTCGCCTGTGACGATCGCATCAATAAATCGTCCAATGATAAATGGAATAATGACAGCAAATATATTGGAGACGGCCAGAGCGATAATGGAGCCGAGGTATTGCCATTTGTTTTCTTTAAAATAAAATTTCAGTTTTACCAGTACGTCAAACATCTTTTCTTTCCTTTCTTTCCAAAAAAATAGACAGTCCATCCCCTTAAGAGAATAGACTGTCCGAATAGTTTTCTGGTTGATTACACGCAAAAAAACAAGGGATTCATTCTATTATTGAATAAGGAGGGTTCAGCCATCCCATACTGGGAGTCAGCTGTGTGCAAAAAGTAGTTTTTATTTTATCGTTTCGGTTTACTGATGTTTTAATCTTGCACGTCCTCCTCTCTCTTGTTTTTTTTAAAAACTCTCTCATCGTTTTCAACTATACACTGAAACGTTTCCATTTACAACACCAATATGACTATTGTATGTGTCAAGACTTTGGCGGAAACTTTTTTTCTAGAGATGGTAACTCTTCAATTTTAATATTAAAAT
>NZ_BAAADA010000145.1:0-47307 GCF_039522005.1 Alkalibacterium indicireducens | reverse complement strand
GGCATAATAATCGGTACCAAGTCAATGACACCAAGGGTCAAAGGCTATTTTTTAACTGCAAAACTTGAGTTACTTATATTACCAAAAAAATAGCAAGCTTTTACTTTTTCATCGAGTAATATCCTTACTTACTATACAAATACCTTTATAATGTAAAATCGCTCAGGCGATTTTTTTCATTCTTATCTTTCAGCACATTCTGTGACAGGATATACCCCGATCTGACAAGGATATCTTTAAAACAGGATTTAAATTTGTCTTTATTTTATGTATACTATATAGGGGTTTTTGTGGCCTTTTTCTATTTTTTACCAAATACGATTTACAGGAGAGATTATTTTGCAAAGAACAGTTGGGACAGTTGTCCGCGGGCTACGCAGTCCGATCATCAATGAAGGCGACAATATGGAATCGATTGTTGTAGAGACGGTACTTAACTCTGCTAAGGCAGAAGGCTATGAAATCATGGATCAGGATATCGTAACGATTACTGAATCGATCGTAGCCCGTGCTCAGGGTAACTATGCTACTTTGGATCACATTGCAACAGACGTCGGAAGAAAATTTGATGGCGAACCGGTCGGAGTTGTTTTCCCGATCCTCAGTCGTAATCGTTTCTCAAACATTTTAAGAGGTATCGCCCGAGGAACTGGCAAAGTTGTTCTTCTGCTGAGTTATCCTTCTGATGAAGTGGGTAATCACCTGGTCTCGCTGGATGAATTAGACGACCACGGCATCAATCCATGGTCAGATGTCTTGAGCGAATCGGAATTCCGTCATTACTTCGGATACAAAGCTCATCCATTTACTGGCGTCGACTATATCGATTACTACAAATCACTGGTAGAAAATGAAGGCGCAGAATGTGAAGTCATTTTTTCTAATGATGCGAAGACTATTGTTAACTATACTAAAAATGTACTGGCCTGCGACATCCACAGCCGTTTCCGCACGAAGCGTCTGGTCAAAGCTGAAGGTGCTGAAAAAGTATTCGGTCTGGATGATATCCTGTCTGAATCATTGGACGGCAGCGGCTATAATTCTGAATACGGTCTATTAGGTTCTAACAAGGCAACTGAGGAAACCGTCAAACTTTTCCCTAATAATGGTCAGCCTCTAGTGGAAGCGATTCAGGCTCGTCTGAAAAAAGAAACCGGGAAGACAGTTGAAGTCATGATTTATGGCGATGGCGCGTTTAAAGACCCGGTCGGAAAAATCTGGGAACTGGCGGATCCTGTGGTATCTCCTGCTTATACAAGCGGTCTGGACGGTACTCCCAACGAAGTGAAACTGAAATACCTTGCGGACAACAACTTTGCTCATTTAAGAGGAAACGAACTGAAAGCAGCTATTTCAGAACACATCGTAAATAAAGGGGCGGATCTAGTTGGACAGATGGAAGCTCAGGGAACGACACCAAGACGTCTGACTGATTTAATTGGATCATTGTCAGATTTGACCTCCGGAAGTGGAGACAAAGGAACGCCAATTATTTACATTCAAGGCTATTTTGATAATTACACCCACTAAACTGTTGCATTCTAACTGAATAGAGAATATTAAAAGAGACTGACTGACGCCGATACATTTGCGTCAGTCAGTCTCTTATTATATTATTCTACTTCTTCCAGTTCGTCTTCCGTCATCCACATATGATTCGTAACTCTTTCGCCATCAATTGTAGAATCAAAATCAACTGCATAGACAGTTCCATGAATCGCATCTTCAACAAAAGCAGTTGCTCCATGCATGCCGTCCATATGATCAGCTTCTAAAACGACTTCATCTCCCGCTTCAGCAACTTCGGCTCCTTCTTCCAAGTCTTCATGAATAACCCACTTGTGGTCCAGAACTCTTTCTCCGCCATCTGTAGGGGTATAGCTCACTTCATAAATCACTGTATCAAAGGCTCCAGAAATGGTTGCTTCCGCCCCTTCCATACCGGGCATGTGGTCAGCAGTGATAATGACGTTGCTTCCAACAGGGTATGTCGGATTCTCTGCTTCCTCTAGTCCTTCCGGTATTTCTCCATCATGATCCATGTCCATCATTTCCTCATGGCCTGCTTCTTCATCGACACTTTCCATTTCTGTCTGCGTGTCAGTTTCTGTTTCCTGTTCTTCTGTATCGGTACAGCCAGCGAGTATAAAGGCCGTGCTTAGTCCTACAAATAGTAATTTTTTCAATTTAAACCCTTCTTTTCCATAATTTTAATCGTTTTTAATGGGGAGAGTGACAGTGAAAGTCGTTCCTTCATTCTCTTCACTTTCCACTTCAACAGTTCCTTTATGTGCTTCTACAAGGCTTTTCACGACAGCAAGGCCAATGCCCTGGCCCTGAAGTTCACTGTTCCGTGAAGCTTCCACTTGATAAAACCGCTCAAAAACGTACACTGCTTTATCTTGAGGAATCCCCTGGCCATTATCCTTAATTTTGATGATGACCTTGTCTTTAACCCGTCTCGCCCAGAAAATAATTTCTCCACCTTCAGGGGTAAATTTCAAGGCATTCGACAGAAGATTAGAAAATACCTGATCCAGCTTGTTCCGATCGGCAGTAATAGTTGCCGGCTCTGCTTTCAGAATCAGAGAAATACCTTTCTCATCTGCCTGATGTTCAAACGCCATGATTACTGAAGAAAGAAGGGCTTTGATATCCACGTCTTCCCATTCAATTTTTGAATGACTTGCCTCTGCATCTTCAAGCTGGTCAATCATCTGGACGAGATGAGCTAACCGCTTCACCTGTCTATCAAGACTGGTTAAGCGCTCAGGTGTGACTTCCCAGACCCCATCAATCATTGCTTCAATATTGCCTTGAAGAGTAGTCAATGGTGTTCTTACCTCATGGGCTAAATCTGAGACAATCTGATTCCGTATCAGTTTCTGTTCAGCCAACTGTGCAGCTAAGGTATTCACACTTTCCTGAAGATGATAAAGTTCACTTATTTTTTCATTTACTTTGACTGCACCCAGATTTTCTCCTCGAGCAATTTTCTGGGTCATTTTGCTCGTATCGGCAATTGGCTTGCTTAAGCGTTTAGAAATCATATAGGCTACAATACCCGCTATGACTATAGTTAATATCCCCATCAGAAAAATCAGCAGGGTTAAATCCTGAAGAAACTCTTCTTCTTCAGCAGTATAATCTTGTATGCCCGGGTAGGTAATGAATGCCGTTCCTATGTGAATTCCATCAGAAAACAACTCTACTTCTTCTTCAAGCCAGTTATCATCGGGTACCAGTTCCGTTCTCCGCATCCTTTGCATATGCTGTCTCATTGGAGTCGTCTGACTGATGATTTCATTCCCATCTGAATCCTCAACGCTGACCAGAATATGTGAATGCATGGCATTCTGAATAGTCGCAGAAAGAACGTCCTCGTCCCAAACTCCTTCTTCGATATAAGCTGTTTCGATTGTTTCAACCACATTTTCTCTTTCCGCTATGAAACGTTGACTCAAATAATCATCAAACCGGTCTCCTGTAATTTGAAAAGTGAGAAAACTGAATAGAGCAATAATAGTTATACTGCCGCCTAGTATATAGATGAATAGATGGCTAAACAGTGTTTTTTTCATGTGTCACCCCGAAACGATAGCCTGCACCATGAACCGTTTCAATATAGAGCGGTTTTCTTGGATTTTCTTCAATTTTGGCTCTTAAATTTTTGATATGAGAGTCGATAACTCTGTCCATGGCTGTTGCTTCAAGCCCTTTGACCTTTTCCAAAAGCTGCTCTCGTGAAAACACGTGCTTGGGATCACTTGCCATGATTAACAACAGGTCAAACTCTGTATGAGTTAATATAATTTCGTTCCCCTGAACGGTAACTTCCATTCTATCCGGATAGATAATGAGGTTACCCTTATTAAAGACCCATTTATCTCTATCATCTTCATCATCTTTTGAAAATCGTCGACTAACGGTAGCGATTCTGGCCAGCAGTTCTTTTGGACTAAAAGGCTTCTTGATATAGTCATCGGCTCCTAACTGCAGGCCTTTTAATACATCCTTTTCATTCGATCGGGCGGTGAGCAGGATAATCGGCACGGATGATGTCTGGCGAATGTCTTCACAAATTTCCCAGCCAGAAAAATCAGGCAGCATGATGTCAAGCACAATAAAATCTACAGGGTTATCATTAAATAGCTGAAGGGCCTGTTTGCCGTTTTTTGCCAGATACACCGTATGGCCATCTGCAGTCAGGTACGCCTGTATAATCTCCAGAATTGACTGCTCATCATCAACAACTAAAATATTCATTTTTCTTAAACTCCTTTACATACAGTGACTATTGGTTTAACTTTTATGGCTTAATACTACCATAAACCGAAAGCACAGACTTAACACATTGTCACTGCAAGCAACGTTAACTGAATGACCGGATAAATTCAAAAAGCCGATGACCGAAATCATGCGGCTTTTCGGAAGGATAATTACTTTTGTAGCGTGTTAATCCCTTTAGTGCATGCTTCCCATTCCTTCAAAATTATTGCTTCGAGAAGAGCCCCCAGTGCCATGCATTTCTTTATAATGCTCTCTCAGTTCTCTGTTGTTAAGCTCAGGGTGACTTTCACGTATATGAGACTTCATCTGACCAAAGTTAATCACAGAGCCATCCATTTCCATATGCATGGATTCACTATTTCCCATATGATTCATATAAATACTTTCTTCCTGATTGATTGTGTCTTTATCAGGCTGTTGACTATCGTCAAACCGTGCTAATCCTAGCCCACCCGTCAATGCCACTAAACCAGTTAAAACGCCATTAATTAAATTCATTTTACTCAAGCTCCTATTTAGTCTATTGAAACATTCTAGTATGTTTCTAGCTAAATACTACCTTTTGATTATGGATTAATTATGGATTTTTTCTCGGACTTAATTTTAACTTTCTTACAATAGTATGGAATAATTCTTCATTCTCTTCTATCGTCAAGCCTGCTTTTTCAATGTTTTCAAGAGTTTTACGGTTGATATTCGCTCCCCAAATGGATACCGGTACAGGATTAGCTATGTCCATTAATTTCCCTAATAGTTCATTTTCACTTCTCATATGTTCGAGCATAATAATTTTCCCATCTGGCCTGCAGACTCTTTTAAGTTCTTTCAATCCTTTTACCGGATCGGGAACTGAACAGAAAACACAGGTGGATATAACGTAATCGAAGGAGTCATCTGGAAAGTCCATTTGCTGTATGTCCATTTCCTTGAGGGTGACTGGAAAAGGCAGGTCAAGCGATTTAACTTTCTCAACCGCTTTTTCCAGCATCTTTGGACTGAAATCGACTCCTGTCAGCTGGATACCTTCCGGGTAAAATGACAGATTTTTTCCTGTACCTATTCCCACTTCCAGAACCGTTCCTTTAACATCTTTGAGAAGATCTTTCCGCCATTTATCTTTCATCATCCGATCCATCGAATCATATAAAAAAGATACTCTATTGTAACGCTTTTTTATCGTTTTATTAGTGTTCTCTGTCATTCCTGATCCTCCTGAACAATATGAATTTTTGCTCCTGTTTATAGTTATCCTCACTATGCTTGCGAGTGTTTTCATTTAATCTAAATACTAACTGATCTGAGGTCTACTTTTGGTGCTCTCTTGAGTAGTCGAACCTATATCACTCTTCTTTAATCTTAGGGAATTATACACCACATTTAAAGAGCTTAAAGCCATAGCTGCTGCGCCAATCATAGGATGGAGTAGCCCAAATACTGCCACCGGAATAAACAGAGCATTGTAGAACCAAGCCCAAAAATAATTTTGCTTGATTTTTTTAAAAATTGCCTTAGATAATTTTATTGCTGAGATTATTCCGCTGAGTTCCCCTTTTACTAACGTAACATCTGCTGCTTCAATTGCTATATCTGTTCCCGTTCCAATTGCAATACCTACGTTAGCTTGTTTTAAAGCTGGTGCATCATTAATACCATCCCCAACCATGGCAACAGTACCATATTTTTCTTGTAATTTTCTTATTTCATCAACTTTCCCATCTGGAAGTACTTCAGCAATTACATGGCTGATGCCTACTTTCTGTCCAATTGCCTTAGCGGTACGTTGGTTATCCCCTGTAATCATCGCTGTTCTAATCCCTAATTTTTCTAATGCAGCAATTGTTTTTGCTGAATCTTCTTTTATAGGATCAGCTACTGCAATGATACCTAGAAATTGATTATCTTTAGCAAGCAACATAGCTGTTTTTGCTTCCTCTTCTATCCTGATCATTTCATTTTCAAAAGGTTCAAAAGCAATGCCGTTTTCTTCCATCAACTTCCTGTTTCCCAGAAGTATTTTTTCATCATCAACATATCCTGTAACTCCTTTACCGGTTACAGCATTAAAGTTCACTACATCTCCTAGTCTCATCTTATCTATTTTGGCTTTTTCAATAATCGCATGCCCTAATGGATGTTCCGATCCTTTTTCAATCGTTCCGGCATAATACAAAAAGTCTGATTCCAGAATATTTTCTGCACATACAATATCTGTTACTTCCGGCTTGCCTTTTGTAATTGTTCCTGTTTTATCAAATGCAATTGTATTAACTTCTTTAAACGTCTGGACTGCTTCACCATTCCGTATTAGTATACCATTTTCTGCACCCATTCCACTACCGACCATCAAAGCTGTCGGGGTTCCTAATCCCAATGCACATGGACAGGAAATTACCAGTACAGCTGTAGCTGTGATGAATGCAAGAGTCAGAGGAGTTAAATCTGGGTTAACCCACGGTAGAAAAGTTGCGCCCCACTGAATAATACTTAAGTGAAAATCTGGGAAAATGAGGAACGATGTAAAAGTAAGCAGCGTTATTAACAGGATAGCAGGAACAAAATATCCGGTAACGCGATCAGCAAATTCTTGAATGGGCACTTTAGATCCTTGACATTCTTCCATCATTTTTGCAACTTGTGATAGGAATGTATCTTTACCAACCTTAGTTACTTCTACCTTTAACATGCCTTGTTTGTTAATAGTGGCACCAATGACTTCTTCTCCATTTTGTCGTTTAACTGGCATTGACTCCCCTGTTGCCATTGACTCATCTAACAAGCCATTCCCTGCAATTATTAAACCATCTGTAGGTACTTTTTCCCCTGGGCGAATAACCATTAAATCTCCGACTTGCAATTCTTTAACCGGTACCTCTCTTTCTTCACCATCAACCATTATATTAGCTGTTTTAGCACCCATCTGAAGTAATTTCTTTATCGCTTGTGATGCTTTTCCTTTAGCACGGATTTCAAGGTATTTACCTATTAAATGGAAAGTCATAATTGTCGTTGCCATCTCAATGAAACTTTGTAAGGGAAAGAACAATCCCATTAACCCAATAATATACGGAGGTAAAGAACCGAAGGATACCAATACATCCATGTTAGGGGTCTTATTTTTAAGAGCCTTCCAACTGCTTATGTGCACATGTCTACCTACACCAAATATGATTGGTGCTCCTAAGAGACTAATAATTAACAAGTATCCAGGAATTGGGAATATGAACATATGCAGCACCATAAGAATCATGATAATACTAGATAACGTTGCAGATAGCTTTACTCTCTTTTCGGCTTTTTTAATTTTCACTAAATCTTCGTCTATTTCATTTTCCTGATCCTCTTCCAATATCAGTTTATACCCTAAATCACTTATCTTTTTCTGCATGTCCAGCACTCTTACTGATTCGGAGCTGTAGGCGACAGTTGCTTTCTCCGCGGCAAAATTTACAGTTGCTGAACTAACCCCATCCAGAGTGAGAATACCCTTTTCTACCGTATTAGCACAGGTTGTGCATGTCATCCCCTCAATTTTCAATGTTACCTTTTCTTCAGTTTCTTTATTTTGTTCAAGTACAGCTTTGTATCCTAGTTCACTAACTGCCTCAGTTAAAGAATCTATGCTAACACTGTTAGAGTGTTCTACTTTTGCTTTCTCAGTAGCAAAATTTACATTTGCATTTTTTACTCCTTCAATGTCTTTCAGTTTTTTTTCAATATTAGATGCACAAGTAACACATGACATTCCGTCCAGCAATAAGATAGCTTCTTTAACTGTAGTATTGTTTTTCATCTTGACCTCTCCTTTTAGTTATAGTGATTTTAAATCTCGGTTTAAACTGCAATGACATTGCCCCTTAACACATTCACATACTACTTCAGCTGGTGCTGTTTTTTTCTTTTCTTCAATAACGGCTTCTACACTTTCTATATCAGTTAAGCTTAACGGAATATCTTCTAAAATCATTTTGAGTATGACCTTGTTTTCTGTACCACACACTTGATTAAACAATTCAGTAATTTTATTTCTTATACATTCTTTTTCTGACAAAGTGGGATAATATACATACATGCGACCTTTCAGTTCATAGTCAATCATTCCTTTATTAACTAATCGCCCAATTAAAGTTTTAGTCGTTGATATTTCCCACGTTGTTTTTTCTTTTAACATTTCATTTATTTCTTTACTTGTTATGGGATAGTTAGTCCAAATCACTCTCATTATTTCCCATTCAGATGGAGATATCTGGTTTTTCTTCATCTGATAACTCTCCTCCCTTCATTGGTGATTCAAATAACGTGCTATTTGTAACTACATTTGTAATCATTAATTCTAAAAAAAAATTATTTTATAGAATGTGAGCATCCATCGAAATGATTGATGCTCACTTTATGATTTACTTGATTTTATTAACTAGACGGCTTCTGATCTCCCATGACTCAACTCATCTGAATACAGTAAGATTGAGCTTGTTTTCCTGAGAATATGATGTTATTACTTTTTACTCTTAATGTTTCTACTGCTGGAACTATTGAGAACTGGTACTTCTTTTATTTTTTTATACTTAGTTACAATTAATCCAATAGTTAAAAAACTAAAACTTAGGCCAAACACCAGTAGGAAGTTATGCATAAAAAACTCAGCAGGCAGAGCCTCAATTATCGGGTCAGTGGCCGGGTTAAACAGCCATGCATCATTATTGAAAAATGTCTGATGGAATAGTAAAAAAATTGCATCAAAACTAATTAGTACTGCAACTATTATAGACAGTAAGACTAAAATACCTGTTTTAAAGAATAATAAAAAACTTTTTTGAAGTTTTTTACCTCTTGAATATAATAGAAAACCGAGCGATCCCATTCCTGAAATTAATAGAATAGAATAATTGATTAGAAATAACCTCTTCACTTCATAAAAGTGAAATAGCCCACTTTCAGAACTAGAAAAGTCCGGCATAGTCAGTTCTGAAATCCAAGGATAATTTAAGTAAGCAATCAGAATCCGATAATTAACTAATATTTGTTCTTTTGACATATTTATGTTCTCTGAAATATTCAAGTAATTGATATCAAACGAATACAATGGGGTAAAATTAATTGTAATCGCTATTGATAGTGACAAAATAAATAATGAAATTAAGATGAATCCTAACACTTTAACAAGTCGCTGTTTCAAATTGACACTCCTCACCGTTTGTTACGCTTTAATTTTGATTGTAATGCATAAACTTCTTCTTTTAATTTCTTGTTTTCTTTTTGACATTCTAATTTTTCCTTATCATGGTTAGTTGTATCACCCTGTTTCTCTGAAGATTTACCGCTGTGCATGCCCGGCATGAAAAACATAAACACTAGATGGCCAAGCATCATTAGAATGAAATATATAAAGATGTCCATTCGCTTTACTCCTTTTTTCATTATTACTATAATTAATCACTACATAAATTTGTATAGGACAGATTATAGTACACACAATTTAATTAGCCCTCCCTGTATAGAATCATGTAAATATTACCTTTTTCATTTATAGTTTTTACAGTCCCTACTGAAGATTTTTTGAATCATATTTTAAATAATCATCTAGCTCATCAAGAGTAATGATATACATCGAGATTATAAAAAGTAATATACTCTGTTTTGCCAACTCGTTCCTTCTTATCTGAAGTACTATCGACTGTATATAAAATGTATTCCATAGTAAAAGACAACCGATATAATGAACCCAGTGACTACTAGCCCATAAACTAACGAATTACTTAAACTGATTCCTTCGTTAATGGAAACTGTAGTTCCGTAGCTTCTATTTTTCATAAATATAAGTCCCATTATTCCCAAAGCTATAATCACTAAACTGAGGACATGTGCAATACTCAAGGGTCCTAAACCTTGGGGGTTCGTTCTAAAGAATTCGACAATAAAGCGGTTAATAGCAAACCCTATAATATATATGAAGAATAATTCTCCATCAAATTTCGCTGTTTTTCTTTTTCTCCATATAAACAGGAACAAGATAAAGTTCAATGCAACCTCATAGAGCTGAGCCGGGTGAAGTAGTTCGCCATTCACCATAACGCCCCATGGCCAGTTTCGGCTCATTGGTACACCAAACACGTCGCAGCCGACTCGTCCAATGGCCTGACCTAAAATAACTCCTGGTACAATCGCATCTGCTGTTTTCCAGACCGGTAGATTTTTCCTTCTCATAATTAAGAATGCAGCTGCGCCCCCAGCTAGTATTGCTCCTTGGATAGAGAGTCCTCCCTGAGAAAATCTGAAGATCTCAGAAGGGTTGTTCAAGTAATAATCAAAATTAAAAAAAAGTATGTAGCCAAGTCGGGCACCGATTATGCCAAATAAGACAGTAAAAATCCCTAAATCCATCAGCTTATCTTTATCCAGCAGTTTGCGTTCGCCTTCTTTTTGAATCAGTAATAAGCCAATAATCATACCGATTGCGCTAGTTACACTCAACAGGTGAATACTAAAATGTCCGATACTAAATAGTTCTACCATTTTTTTAACTCCTTTATTTTATTTTTTGTGTTATAAACCTATATAAGGTCCTGGATCAACATTTGTATCATTTTTCAATATTTGAAAATCGAGATGAACACCTGTTGATGTGCCTGTAGTTCCCATAATACCTAACTGTTGCCCCTGTGAAACATTCTGACCCACTGAAACAGTCAAATTCGGTTGCATATGTGAGTATATTGACTTATACCCGTCTTTATGATCAATCTCCACAAAATATCCTAATGACGGATGATACTCCGCTTTTATTATTCTTCCTGATTTAGCTGCTATAATGGGGCCACTACCTGCAATATCAATCCCATAATGAAACCGTCTGTCCCCATAGACTGGATGGATTCTCCAGCCATAAGGAGAGGTCACTCTTCCTTGAGCTGGTCTAATCCATTCATTTCTTTTTTCTACTAAATTACTCTCACTGCCACTAAAATCGTCTGTGTTTTCAGCTGATGAAGTGGCGATTTCAACACTACCGTCATTTAGTTGGTTGGTATCTTTTATTGTTTTTAATTCTACTTTATTTAATTCTTCCTGCTGTTGAGCGTTTTTTCTATTTTCTTCAACAATCAATTCTTCTGTGAGTGCATCAGTTTTTTCAGATAGTTTTGTGTATTCAAATAAATAGTCTTCCTTTTCTTCTGTTTTTATTTGATATTGATTTGCGATGGTAATAATAGTTTCCTCTAATTTCTGTCTTTCAATAGCCAATTGATTACTATCTTCCTCTAACTTCTCTTTCTCTTTTACTTTATTTATTTGCTCTTCTTCTAGTGCTATTTCTAACTCACTTAATAAATCCATATCGGTTTCTTGTATAATCAAGTTGTTCTGGTGGGTACTAATTAGTTGAGAAATTACGCTCACTTTTCCAATCAAATCTGACAACGATTCAGACGATAATAACATCGATACAATCTCTTGAGGGTTTGTATTTTTCTGAACCATTCGAGCTTGAGATTCTAACTGTCCGATTCTCTGCTTAATTATTTTCTCTTTAGTCTTAATTTCTGATTTAATGTCACCTATCTCATTATTAATCTCCAAAAGTTGTGATTTTTGTTTATCCATCGACTGATTTAATTCTTCAATAGATTTATGTATAGTTTTAACTTTTTCTTCTAAACTTTCTTTATTTTCACCCAGTTCTTCTAACTTTTTTTCTTCTTCCTCTATAACTATTTTTAATTTCTCTTTGTCTTGTTCTAATTCGTCCCTTTCTTTTTCTATTAAGTCTACCCTACTACTATTTGCCTGTCCTAATACAGGAAATGTACTATTTAAAAAGCTTAATAAAATGATACTTAACAAAATGTATTTTTTATTCTGGGTCACTTCTGATTCTCCTTATTCATTTAATCAATAAAATTAAAAAAAGATGAATATAAAAAGAGTGAAGTTTTGTCTAGTTATATTCATCTTTTAATCAGTTACTGTTTAAATATCTAATTTGAATTAAAAAAGTTAAAGCGATTCATAAATTCTCTGTTATTTCGATTTCCCGGTTGCTCGTAGTCAGCATCATCCTGATTCCAGTTCATCATGCCTCTTCTGGAATTAAAGGTACCATGCATCTCTTCCATCCATTCGAACATGAAATCAAGAGACTCATTGTCAAATCCTCGCATATGGTTTCTCATATTCCCGAAAAATGATTCGGACTCTTCCAGCTGATCTCTTTCTGTTTCGGATAGATTCTCTTCTCGGAAATTCCACATTTGATTGTGTCGTTCTTCCATGCTTTCAATGAATTCCTCTTCATCCAGTTCATAGCTTTCGTTTCTTTCTTCAAAAGCCCGAGAGTCGCTTCTTTCACTGTTTTCAGTGCGTCGTCTATTCTGAGAGCTCATATGGCTTCTCATCATGTCACTATGATTGTCCCTATTCCAAAAAGGTGACTGGTCTTCTGTTTCTTCTGCAGACACAGAGTTGAACTGACCGTAAACAAGAGTCGATCCCGCTAATCCTCCAATAACTAAAGAACTGATTAGTAATTTTTTCATTTCTTCCATCCTCCTACTTCTTTGTACCTTTAGTATATAAACCACTTATGGAGAAAAAATGGATTTAATAATAAATTTAAAAAAACCTAGTCAGTAAATAATTGGACAGTCTTTTCACAGACTATTCATTATTTACTCACTAGGTTTCCTAGGATCAATCTTTTAGACATTTCCCACGGTTTAAAATAAGATTAAAATCAGCCGGATGAGAGTGCTTAAGAACCAGCTCTGCGTTTGGTTTATCAGTTCGCATGACGTGCTGCTTCGCTTCTTCTAGAGAAGCGCCTCCTTTTTGCTTTCGTTCAATTAACCGATTTTCGAGTTCAGCCATTGTTGTTTTTATAGCTATTGTATAGTGACTTAACTTTTGTAGTTTATTCCAGACCGTTTTATCCAAAAGCAGATAGTTTCCTTCAATTAATATTATATCGGCCTCAACTTCCTTCTTTTCATCTGACACGTCATGAAGCAGGCGATCATAAGTTGGCCAGCTCACATTTTTTTGGGAATGCAGTTTCTGGATTGTTTCTATCAAAAGGTTTACATCAAAGGATTCGGGAATTCCTTTAAATCGTCTCAACGGTACGATCTGATTATTCCTGTTCACCGTATGACTATCTAAATAGCAATTATAATGGTGAAAACCGTCCATCGAGACAGACTGAAATGTATAGGTCGTGTTGATTTCTTTAAATAAATCTTCTAGAAATAATGAGAGTGTCGTTTTGCCGGCTCCAGGTGGTGCGGCTAAATAAGCAACGACTCTTTTTCCAGTTTCCTCGCGTTTTTTGATAAGCGTTTTTAAAAGTGGAAGAAATAAGTCTTCAATTTCCTCCTCTGAATAACACGCTTCAACAGGTAATCCGCTTACTGTATAGGTTTTTTTATCATCACGTTTCCTCCTTATTTTTGCCTGCCTGGAATGTCTTCCTCATCATAATAGACCCGTTCCATACATAAGCCTTCAGGTGCCGCTGTTTTTCCAGCTGCTTCGCGATCTTTTGCTTCAAGAATAACAGGGATATCTGAAGCCGGACGTCTGCCGTCCGCCACTTCCAGTAAGGTTCCCATGATGATGCGAATCATGTTATATAAAAAACCGTTCCCTATAAAAGTAAAGACCCATTTATTTTCTGCTTCATTTACCTCGACGCTTGCCTGGTAGATAGTTCGTGTGTTGTGAGATGTTTCTCCGTGTGTAGAGGCAAAACTAGTGAAATCATGCGTTCCCAGTAAGTGCTGCAAGGCTTCTTCAACCGGCTCGACAGCCATCGGGTAGCGGTGATGACTGGCAAAGCGTCTCAAAAAAGGATCCCGGAAGCGATTGTTGTCTACTGTATAGCGGTACATTTTCCCCTTTGCCTGGAAGCGAGAATGAAAGTCTTTGTCCGTCAGCTCGATATGAGTCACAGCTATTTCAGAGCTCGTCATTGCATTCAATGCTTTCTGCATCCCTTCCAGTTCAATAAAAAATGGAAAGTCGAAATGAACAACTTGGCCCCTGGCATGAACACCTGCATCCGTTCGACCGGCGCCATGGATTCGAATTTTTTCCCCTTTAGCCAGCTTTTTTAATGATGCTTCCAGCTCACCCTGGATTGTTCGTGCATTAGACTGAATTTGAAAGCCGGCAAAATCTGTTCCATCGTAGGTAATAAGCGCCTTGTATCGGTAGGTTGTCATCTTGTTCTTCCTTTTCTGTAGTTGAGTAATATGTATGTGTGCCGTTGGCGAGGTAAAGTGTCGTATCTGATTGCTTTTTTTACGGTTGAGCTGTCTTTGGTTAACTCAATAGAATTTATTACTCACTTTACCGAAGTTGGTGGGTTTTCGGTTAACTCACAAGAGCGACTGCCTTCAGTTTCCCGAAGTTGATGCCGGTTCGGTAAACTCAGATATAAAAACCGTTTGAATTTGCCGAACTACGGCCTGTTTGGGTAAACCCAGCTGAAAATTCTTCCCACCTTACCGAACTTTACCAAACTTGGGTAAAGTCACCGGAAAATCTTACTGAGATTGCTGAATTTTCTTGTTCTTTAGCAGACTCAAATAGATTTAATTCTGAGTCAGCTGAAAAGCAGGCTACTTCGGTTAACCGGGGTTCTCACCCCTCACGAGTCTGCCAAAGACTACCCAACTTTGGCAAACTCAGCTAAGTCTCCTCTTCCAGTCTACCTAACTTGCCTCAATTTCCGCAACCTCAAGCTGATCACACGCCCCAGGCCAACCCGTTTCGCTTCAATTTTAACCCAAAGCCACCCACTTCAACAAGTTCAGTTAATACTCGTCCGCTGACGAGTATTTTCCTTCTTAAAAAAAAAAGAAAAAGGATAAAGATTCGCATCTTTATCCTTCCGCATTAGGTTCTTAAGAAAAACAGGCTGACAGATAAAATCCCGAACGCTGCAATCACCAGGGTATCACGTGATTCCCAGGATAGTTTGCGGTATTTCGTTCGGCCTTCGCCCCCTTTATAGCCGCGCGCTTCCATGGCGGTTGCCAGTTCCTCAGCACGGTTAAATGAGCTGACGAACAAGGGAATCAGCAGAGGCACAATAGCTTTCATCTGCTGGTAAATATTGCCTTCACCAAAGTCAATCCCCCTTGCTCGCTGAGCATTCATGATTTTCTCCGTTTCATCCATTAACGTCGGCACAAACCGCAAGGCAATCGAGAGCATCAAGGCAATTTCGTGAACGGGAACTTTTACTGCTGCAAGCGGACGCAGCAGGTATTCGATAGCATCTGTCAGAGACAGCGGCATAGTCGTCAATGTCAGGATCGTCGACATGAAAATGATCAGGACGAATCGCATGAAGATGAATACCCCATTAAGGAGCCCTTCCTGTGAAATAATGACTGGCCCGAATCTGAACCAGATCGTCGATCCGCTCGTAAACAGAATCTGCAGAATTACTGTAAAGAGAATCAGCCAGATCAGGGGCTTCACACCATTGATAAAGAATTTCGGGCTAATCTCAGACAGTTTGACAGCCGTCAGAACAAAAACGGTCAGGAGAACATAGGTCAGCCAGTTATTAGCAAGAAAGATGATAATAATGAACCAGATGGCTCCCATCAGCTTCGCACGAGGATCCAACCGGTGAATAAATGAGTTACCCGGGATATAGCGTCCGAATATCAGTTTTTCCATCATAATCCTTCACCTGCTTTGCTCGCTAACTTATCTTTCATCTGCTGGGCCAGCTCATCTGTTGTCAAAGGTAGCGGATCAAATATCCACTCGAACTTTTCTTCCAGCTCATGAGCAAAACGGACGGTTGACGGCACACCCAGCTGCATGCTGGATAACCACCCGGCTTCCTTAAACAGTTCTCTCGGGTGCCCTTCTTTCATGACCGTCCCTTTTTCGAGAACAATCATGTGATCAGCGTATGTTGCCACATCATCCATCTGGTGGGTGACCAGTACAACAGTCAGCCCCTGTTCCTTGTAGAGATTATAGAACATATCCATGATCTCCTTGCGTCCCTGAGGATCCAGACCTGCTGTCGGCTCATCCAGAACCAGAACTTCCGGTTCGAGAGCCAGCACTCCAGCTATAGCCACGCGGCGCATCTGGCCCCCGGACAAGTCAAAAGGTGACCGTTCCATAAAGGATTCGTCCAGTCCAACGAGCGGCAGGAGTTCTCTGGCTTTCTCGAGGCCTTCTTCTTCGGACAGGCCGAAGTTCTTCGGTCCGAATGCAATATCTTTGCCAACCGTCTCTTCAAACAGCTGAGCTTCCGGAAACTGGAAAACGATCCCGACTTTTTTACGCAGAGATTTTAGTCCCTTATTCTCAGAAAAGTTTGTAATGACACGGTCTCCGATAGTCACTTGACCACTAGTTGGCTTTTTCAGCGCATTCAGATGCTGAAGTACAGTCGACTTTCCACTTCCGGTATGACCGACGATGGCAGTAAATGAACTGTCTTTGATCGTCAGATTGATATCATGAAGCGCTCTACTCTGGAAGGGTGTCCCCGGCTGATAGGTGTAGCCTACTTCTTCGAAACGTATGTCCATAGCCAGTCAACCATCCCTTCTTCAGTCAGATAATCCTTGGGCACATCAATGCCCTCTTTCTTAAGTGATGCCTTCAGTCTTTCAGGGAAGGGCAGATCCAGTCCCATTTCGACAAGTTTTTCTCCATATGAAAATATCGTTTCCGGAGTCCCTTCCTGGATCATCTGGCCGTCTCTCATGACCAGTACCCGGTTGGCAGCTGCCGCTTCGTCAATATCATGTGTGATGGACAAGACAGATAAGTTCTCCTGCTCCTTCACTTCCTTGACCGTGCGCAGAACTTCTTCTCTTCCCTGAGGATCCAGCATACTGGTTGCTTCATCAAGGATCATGATGTCCGGTCTCAGTGCAACGATTCCTGCAATAGCTACACGCTGCTTCTGACCTCCGGATAGACGGGCTGGTTCACGTTCGGCAAACTCGAGCATGTTCACTTTTTCCAGAGCTGTTCGGACCCGTTCAAGCATCTCTTCTCTGGGAATTCCCAGATTCTCGAGTCCAAAGGCTACATCGTCCTGCACAGTCGATCCGACAAACTGATTATCAGGATTCTGAAAGACCATACCGACCATCTCACGAATGGACCAGACATTCTTTTCATTCAGCTCAAGACCGCCGACAGCGACTTCTCCACTATCGGGTTCGATCAGCCCGTTGACCGTCTTGGCCAAAGTGGACTTACCAGAGCCGTTGGGTCCGATGATTGCAACCCATTCGCCTTTATTGATCGAAAAAGATACACCCTTAAGAGCCGGACGCTGATCTTCATCATCATATGTGTAAGTGACGTTTTTAACGTTTATAATTTCAGACATGATTTACCTCAACTTTTTGATTCAGTCTTTAAGTGCAGCGTCTTAGGTGTCAAGACAGCAACTCAACATTACAAGATTACCAAAAACAGTCTGAGATAACAATAGCTAAAGCCTTATGTATCCCTTTACATTAAATGCTTTTAAGGTTATCTTACTGCCATTCTCGCTATGCTGGGGTACGATTCTTTATGCAGATATTCCTGCTAAAGGTATGATCCCGAAACTTGATTAAGTCATTCACTATGTAAACATATAAAAAAACACTTTGCGATATATGGTGCTCCCCCCGAAGGAATCCTCCGGGGGAAACTGAGCTAGACACTTGGAAACTAGTCCATCATCGTAACGCTCATCATACATCCAAAAGTGATTTGGTCAAATCATTATATCGATTACTGATTACTCAGCATCTTCGTCAGCAGAAGCTGCAGATCCTTCAACAAGCTCAAGTACAGCCATTGGTGCACCGTCTCCGCGACGAGGTTCTGTTTTCAGTACGCGTGTGTATCCACCGTTACGCTCAGCGAAACGAGGTGCGATATCATCAAACAGTTTTTGAAGTACAGTTTGTACTACGATTTCGTCTTCAGTTTCTGATACAGTTGCCAGTTCGTTACGAACAAATGCAGCAGCTTGACGACGAGCGTGCAAGTCTCCACGCTTACCTAATGTGATCATTTTATCGGCAAGTTTAGATACTTCTTTCGCACGAGTCACAGTAGTTACAATACGCTCGTTGATGAAAAGATCTGATGTCAGATCACGAAGCATTGCTTTACGCTGTGAACTAGTACGTCCTAATTTACGATAACCCATTCGTCGAAATCCTCCCTTAACTACAAGATTACAATTCCGTCATGTCAGACATGCCGGTCAGTTTTTTATAACATACCTGTTTAGGTATATCAGTTAGTATGAGTAATTACTCTTCATCACGCAGGCCCAGATCGAGCTCGCCTAATTTAAGTTTAACTTCTTCCAGTGATTTACGTCCCAAGTTACGGACTTTCATCATTTCTGGTTCAGTTTTATTAGTCAGTTCCTGAACAGTATTGATTCCAGCTCGCTTCAGACAGTTGTAAGAACGTACAGATAGATCAAGCTCTTCGATAGTCATCTCAAGCATTTTTTCCATTTGTGTTTCTTCTTTTTCAACCATGATTTCAGCTTCGCGGGCTTCTTCTGTCAAGTTGACAAATATATTTAGGTGTTCGGTCATGATTTTAGCTGCTAAACTTACACCGTCTTCAGGAGAGATCGAACCATCTGTCCATACATCAAGCGTCAGCTTGTCGTACTGTTCTTTTTCTCCAACACGTGTATTTTCGACATGGTAGTTCACTCGGCTGATTGGGGTATAAATCGAATCAACCGGCAATACACCAATCGGCATATCATCGTGTTTGTTGTGTTCAGCGCGTACATACCCTCTGCCTTTTTGTGCTTCCATTCGGGCGTGTAAGTGTCCACCCTCAGAGACTGTACAAATATATAGATCCGGGTTCATTATTTCAACATCACTGTCAAAAATAATATCAGCAGCTGTGACAGTTGCCGGTCCCTCGACATCTATTTCAATTGTTTTAGTTTCATCAGAATACAACTTAAGCGCGAGTTTTTTTAAGTTTAAAATGATGGCAGTAACATCTTCTACTACTCCATCGATCGCAGTGAATTCATGCAAAACGCCATCAATTTGAATATTTGTGACGGCAGCACCTGGCAAAGATGATAGTAAGATTCGACGCAGGGAGTTACCCAGAGTAGTTCCGTATCCTCGCTCAAGCGGTTCTACGACAAACTTGCCGAATTTTCCATCTTCACTGATCTCAACTGTATCTATTACCGGTTTCTCAATTTCGATCATATAGTCCGTTTACCCCTTTCAAAACGTTTAGTCCACGCTATCCTAAAACGACATCTATTATTAAACGCGACGACGTTTTGGAGGACGGCATCCGTTATGTGGTACCGGTGTTACGTCACGAATTGCAGTTACTTCCAAACCAGTTGCTTGTAGAGAACGGATTGCAGCTTCACGGCCTGACCCAGGTCCTTTAACAGTAACCTCGACAGACTTCATGCCATTTTCCATTCCGCCTTTAGCAGCAGCTTCAGCAGCCATTTGAGCAGCGAAAGGTGTTGATTTACGAGAACCTCTGAATCCTAATGATCCAGCAGATGACCATGAAATCGCGTTTCCATGTACATCAGTTATCATTACAATAGTGTTGTTGAATGTTGAACGGATATGTGCTACTCCGTGTTCAATATTCTTTTTCACTCGACGTTTACGATTACGAGCGGGTCTTTTTGCTTTAGCCATTCGTAGATTGACCTCCTAACTTAGGTGATTATTTTTTCTTGCCGGCAATAGCGATTGCTCTGCCTTTACGCGTACGCGCATTGTTTTTAGTGTTCTGACCACGTACTGGAAGACCACGACGGTGACGAATGCCACGGTATGATCCGATTTCGATTAAACGTTTGATGTTTTGGTTCACTTCACGACGAAGATCTCCTTCAACTTTCAGTTTATCGACTTCAGCACGGATTGCATCTAATTGATCGTTTGTCAGTTCACGTACACGAGTTTCCTCTGGTACGCCTGCAGCTTCAAGAATCTTCTGAGCTGTTGTCTTACCGATACCATAGATATATGTTAATGAAATTACCACATGTTTGTCACGTGGAATATCTACACCTGCTACACGAGCCATGTATGAGCACCTCCTGTTATTATATTATCCTTGACGTTGTTTGTGCTTAGGATTTTCGCAAATAACCATTACACGGCCGTTACGACGAATCACTTTACACTTGTCACACATTTTTTTGACTGATGGTCTTACTTTCATGAACTTTCCCTCCTTGAGTCTTCGGAGTCCTAAGTTTATTTAAATCGATACGTAATGCGTCCAAGAGTTAAATCATATGGAGACATTTCTACCGTTACCTTATCCCCAGGCAGAATCCGGATGTAATTCATACGAATTTTGCCAGAAACGTGTGCTAGAATTTCGTGCCCGTTCTCCAATTCAACTTTGAACATTGCATTAGGCAAAGTTTCTAGGACGGTTCCTTCAATCTCTATAACATCATCTTTTGCCACGCCTGGTTTCCTCCTTTGATATCTCACTTCTGTACACATGAAATAGTGAGAACAAAGTATTCTCACTTGATTATCTACTATAATAATGTAAAACGCCAGCTTTTTGACGCTCGTACTATTATATCATGCGCACACAATCATTGCAAGGATTCATTATAAAACATCGGACTTCTTAGTTTAACTGGTCCACAATGTCCTGAAATACTTTTTTCGGATCCTGTTCGCCGTCAATTTCACGAACCAGATCGTAGTCAGCATAATGCTTGACAAGTACTTCTGTCTGTTCTTCATTCACATCAATACGATTCTTAACTGTTTCAGGCTTATCGTCTTCACGCTGATAAAAATCGTGTGCGCCGCATTTATCACAAGTGCCCTCCACTTTAGGTGGATTCATTGTCTTGTGATACGTAGCACCACAGTTTGAACACATGAATCGGCCGGTCAGACGTTCCATTAAAATGTCTTTAGGTACCTTAATGTACAGAACATGCTGCAGTCTTCTGTTCTTCGAAGCCAAAGCTTTCTGTAAAGCCTGTGCCTGATTCAACGTGCGAGGGTAGCCATCCAGTAAAAACCCTCTTTTGGCATCGTCTTGTTCGAGACGTTCTTTGACAATTCCATTTGTTACTTCATCTGGCACGAGATTTCCCTCGTCCATGTATTTTTTTGCTTCCAAACCCAGTGGAGTCTTGTTCTTCATAGCTGCCCTGAACATATCTCCGGTAGAAATATGCGGTATATTGAATTTATCAGATATACGTGCAGCCTGAGTCCCTTTCCCTGCTCCGGGAAGACCTAACAGGATCAAATTCATCTTGCTTCCTCCTTAAGTTGGTAAGAATTTCTTCAGCATTAACGGAAAAAAGACCGATTCACCCTCTACTGGCAGGCAGTAAAGACTAAGGGGCAAATCGTCTATTTTCAATGGGCTACCATTATGAGCGCTGAATGAAACCTTGGTAACTCTTCTTGCTCAGCAATCCTTCAAGCTGACGCATGGAGTCAAGTGCCACACCGACAACGATGAGCAGGCTTGTTCCTCCTAAAGCAATCGAACTGGGTAGATTGAACAAAGCAGAAGCCACAATCGGAAGCAATGAGATCGTTCCTAGATAAATCGCTCCAACTGTGCTTAAACGAATAAGCATATAGCCAATGTATTCTTCTGTAGCTCGTCCAGGTCTGACACTAGGTATATATCCATTTTGTTTCTGCAGGTTTTCCGCGGCTTTTTCAGGGTTGACCTGAATAAAGGCGTAGAAGTACGTGAAGAGAACAATAAGGATCGTGTACAGAGCTGCTCCAAGCGGTTCCTGAAGATTGAAAATGTTATTCAGTGTCTGGAACCATGCAGCATTCTGATTACCTTGAGCAAAGTAACCTAAAATGATCTGCGGAGTCATAAGAAACGAACTGGCGAAGATAACTGGAATAACTCCAGCTGAGTTAACTTTAAGTGGCAATACAGCACTGTCCTTGGACGTGCTGGCACGTTTTGAATAACGGACAGGTATATTACGTTTTGCATTTTCCATAAACGTTACGAGAATAACGAGCAGAATGAATACGACGATGATTCCTGCAGCTAATGCCCAGGCACTGACGATTTCATCTCCTGCATTACGGATCTGCGTGTTATAGAACTGCTGTACATCTTGTGGAATACGAGCAATGATCCCTGAGAAGATGATGAATGATGTTCCGTTACCGAATCCGTGAACGGTGATCATTTCACCTAACCACATAACAAGCATCGTTCCTGCTGTAAGGATGATTGCGATGATAATATACGTCGCCGGTCCAGGATTTCTTACGAGTCCCAGTCCAGTCAGCGCATTGAATCCATAAGAGATACCAATCGCCTGGAAGAATGCCAGAACGATTGTTAAATAGCGCGTGGCCTGGTTCAGCTTTTTACGTCCCACTTCACCCTGTTCGGACCATTCCTTGAACTTTGGAAGGACGTCCATCTGCAGGAGCTGTACGACGATCGATGCCGTAATGTATGGAGATACACCTAGAGCGAAAACTGAGTAACTCCCCAGAGCTCCACCACCAAAGGTATCAAGCAAGTTGAACAAGCCGGTATCTGATAATTCTGTTAATGCCTGTGCATTTACACCTGGTACCGTAATATGCGTTCCGAGACGGAACACAATCAGGATACCTAAGGTGAATAATACACGAGTACGAACATCTTTTTCTTTGATAGCGCCCTTTATCAGTTCGATCATTAGATCACCTCTACTGATCCACCGGCAGCTTCGATCGCTTCTTTAGCAGAAGCAGAAAACTTGTGTGCTTTCACAGTTAGTTTGTGATCGACGTTTCCTTTCGCCAAAACTTTCACACCGGATTTTTCGTTTTTGATTACTCCTGTTTCTACAAGTAGTTCTGGAGTAACTTCTGTACCTTCTTCGAATCGGTTAAGTGTGTCTAAGTTAACAATAGCAAATTCTTTACGGTTGTAGTTAGTAAATCCGCGTTTTGGTAGAGTCTGGAACAATGGTGTCTGTCCACCCTCAAAACCTAAACGTGTTCCTCCGCCTGAACGAGCTTTCTGCCCTTTTTGTCCACGGCCGGATGTTTTTCCGTTACCAGAAGATGATCCGCGACCTACACGGTTACGTGTTTTACGAGATCCTTCTGCAGGTTTTAATTCATGAAGTTTCATAAATTCTGGCACCTCCTTTAGTTAGTCTCTGTACTCATTAGGCTTCTTTAACATCGACTAAATGAGTGATATGTTTGATTGCTCCTCGAACATATTCATTGTCAGGTCTTACCACTGTGTGGTTTAGCTTTTTAAGACCTAAAGTCTGAACTGCCTGGATCTGTTTCTGAGAACGACCAATCAAACTGCGTTTTAAAGTAATTTCCAAGTTTGCCATTGAGTCATCTCTCCTTATCCAAGTAATTCTTCTACGGATTTCCCGCGTAGTTTAGCTACATCTTCAGCACGTTTCAAGTTGCTGATTCCGTCGATTGTTGCACGGATCATGTTGATTGGCGAGCTGGATCCAACTGATTTAGAAGATACGTCTTGTACTCCAGCCAATTCCAGTACCGCACGTACAGGTCCACCAGCAGATACTCCAGAACCGGCAACAGCTGGTTTAAGAATAATCTTACCGCCACCATGGCGTCCGATAATCTGGTGTGGAAGAGTAGTTCCAACCATAGGTACTTCCACAAGATTGTTTTTAGCGTCATCGATCGCTTTACGGATCGCTTCAGGTACTTCCTGAGCTTTACCGGTACCAAAACCGACATGTCCGTTTCTGTCTCCAACAACCACTAAAGCAGCGAAACGCATACGACGTCCACCTTTAACAACTTTAGTAACACGGTTTATTTCTACTACGCGATCTTCAATATCTAATTTAGATGCATCAATATGAGTTGTCATGTACTGTAACTCCTCCTTTTCTTTAGAATTTAAGTCCGTTTTCACGTGCTGCGTCAGCTAGTGCTTGTACGCGTCCGTGGTATTGATATCCTCCACGATCAAAGACTACTTCAGTAATGTCTTTGTCTACTGCGCGTTTAGCAACTAGTGCGCCTACTGCAGCAGCTTCTTCAACTTTTGAATCACCTGAAACATCAGTATCCAAGGAAGATGCACTTGCGAGCGTTACACCCTCTACATCATCAATTACTTGAGCGTAGATGTTTTTATTCGAACGGAAAATGTTCAAACGTGGGCGCTCAGCAGTACCAGAAAGGTTTCTGCGAATACGTTTTTGTCTTTTCTTGCGTAATTTGTTTTTATCTGGTTTTGAAATCACAATTGTCACCTCTTTATATAGAATTCTCCTGTTACAGAGATCGTCGGGTCAACTGGCAAATAGAGAAGCAGAACACGATACGCTGATGGATCAGGTTCCACTTATACTCGTTATTTACCTGTTTTACCTTCTTTACGACGTACGTGTTCGCCTCTGTAGCGAATTCCTTTACCTTTGTATGGCTCAGGTGGACGTACAGCGCGGATGTTAGCAGCTAATGCGCCAACTTTTTCTTTGCTTGCACCTTTAACAGATATAACAGTATTAGATGGTACTTCAACTGTCAATCCTTCAACTTGTTCGAATTCAACTTGGTGAGAAAGACCTACGTTCAATACAAGTTTAGTTCCCTGCAACTGTGCACGGTAACCAACACCATTCAGTTCTAGAACTTTTTCGAATCCGACAGATACACCTTCTACCATGTTGTTCACGATAGCGCGAGTAGTTCCGTGGATCGTACGGTTAGCTTTAGAATCGTTTGGACGAGTGAACGTCATTTCATTATCTTCGATTTTAATATCAATAACAGGGCTGACTTCACGGGATAATTCTCCGTTTTTCCCTTTAACTGTTACCACGTTTCCGTCGATGTTTACATCTACACCTTCAGGAATAGTGATAGGCTTATTTCCGATACGGCTCAAAGTCCGGCACCTCCTTCACCTTTCTTAATGATTACCAAACGTATGCGAGGACTTCTCCCCCGATATTTTTAGCACGTGCTACTTTATCTGTAACGACGCCTTCTGAAGTCGATACTAGGGCGATACCCAGTCCGTTCAGTACTTTAGGCATCTCTTCTGCGTTAACATAAACGCGTAGGCCTGGTTTAGAGATACGTCTAACACCAGTGATTACACGTTCGTTGTTCTGACCATATTTTAAGAAAATGCGGACGATTCCTTGTTTGTCATCTTCCACGAATTCAACATCCTTGACGAAACCTTCTGATTTCAGGATATCGGCCATAGCTCTTTTTAAGTTAGAAGCAGGAATTTCCACTTTCGTATGACGCGCGTTGTTGGCGTTACGAATACGAGTTAAAAAGTCTGCGATTGGATCTGTCATGACCATTCGTTGTAGCCTCCTTTACGGCAAGTTTTCTAATTCAGTCCCGCTCGGTTGGCTCCATCATTTCTTATTATCATGCAGTACTGATACCGAATGATCTGTTCAAAATGTGAAGTCCATTTACCGTGCTGTCCCTTGTTGTTTACCAGCTTGCTTTTTTCAAGCCAGGAATTTGACCTTTATATGCTAGCTCACGCAAGCAGATACGGCATAATTTGAATTTTTTGTACACGGAGTGTGGGCGTCCGCAACGTTCACAGCGGGTATACTCACGAGTCGAAAACTTGGCTGGTTTTTTGTTTTTTTCGATCATTGCTTTTTTAGCCATTTCTAATATTACCCTCCTAATAGGTAGTTTAGGTTATTTCTGGAACGGCATTCCCAATTGTCCGAGTAACTCACGAGCTTCTTCGTCTGTGTCAGCTGTTGTAACAATGACGATATCCATTCCGCGAACCTTATCTACATCATCGTAGTCGATTTCAGGGAAAATTAGTTGCTCTTTGATTCCCAGCGTGTAGTTACCACGGCCGTCAAATGCATTTTTGCTCACTCCACGGAAATCACGTACACGAGGTAATGAAACAGAAACTAATTTATCCAGGAAATCATACATGCGAGCTCCACGCAGGGTAACTTTCGTACCGATCGGCATACCTTCACGTAGACGGAAACCTGCGATAGATTTTTTCGCACGAGTGACAACTGGTTTTTGTCCAGAAATTTTTGTTAATTCTTCTACTGCTTTGTCTAAGTTTTTCGTGTTTGAAACAGCGTCACCTACACCCATGTTGATAACGATCTTGTCAACTTCTGGTGCCTGCATAACAGAGCTGTATTCAAATTTTTCAACTAATGATGGACGTACATCATTGTTATATTTTTCTTTAAGGCGTGTCATTTATGAATGCCCTCCTTTCCTACTTTTTATTAAAGTGCTTCGCCAGATTTTTTAGCGTAACGAACTTTCTTGCCATCTTCGATCTTATAACCTACACGTGTAGATTCTCCTGTTTTAGGATCGATCAACTGAACATTAGATACGTGAATTGGTGCTTCTGTTTCAACAATTCCGCCTTCTTGTCCCATACCTGTAGGACGGGTATGTTTTTTCATGATGTTGATCCCTTCAACGATCACTTTGTTCTGTTTAGGCATAGCAGATAGGACTGTTCCTTCTTTACCTTTGTCCTTACCAGCTAAAACTCTAACTTTATCTCCTGATTTAACAAACATTCTCTAGCGCACCTCCTTATGACGTTTATCGGAATTATAGAACTTCCGGAGCTAACGAAACAATTCTCATAAAGTCATTCTCACGTAATTCACGAGCAACTGGTCCGAAGATACGTGTTCCACGTGGTGCTTTGTCTTCACGAATAATTACACATGCATTTTCGTCAAATTTGATATATGAACCGTCTGGGCGTCTCGCACCAGATTTTGAGCGGACGATTACTGCACGAGCAACGTCTCCCTTTTTAACAACGCCGCCTGGTGTTGCCTGTTTAACAGTTACAACTACTTCATCACCGATGTTAGCCGTTTTAGCGCCTGAGCCACCTAGAACTTTAATGACCAGCACTTCACGTGCACCAGAGTTGTCAGCGACTTTCATTCGACTTTCTGTTTGAATCACGTTAGGATCCTCCTTTCAAACTCACGATAAAGCTTTATAGCTTTTCGTTGTGTACCTACCGCCTGGCGGTATTGTGTTCTGATTAAAGAACGATAGCCTCTTCTACCACTTCTAATAGACGGAATCTTTTGTCTTTAGACAATGGACGAGTTTCCATGATTGTAACAATGTCGCCAGTTTTAGCTGTGTTGTTTTCGTCATGAGCTTTGAATTTAGTTGAGTATTTCATTTGTTTTTTGTATTTAGGGTGTGACTTGCGAGTTGCGATTTCAACTACGATGGTTTTATCCATCTTGTCAGAAACGACTCTTCCCTGATACACTTTACGGTCGTTACGTTCAGCCATTGTTTAGCCTCCTTTGATTAAGCTATTACACTCAGTATTACTTATACTGCTTCAGTCTGACGCAGAACAGTTTTTACACGAGCGATACTTTTACGGACCTCTTTAATGCGAGCGGTGTTTTCCAATTGTCCAGTAGCTAATTGAAAGCGTAAGTTGAATAGCTCTTCTTTAAATTCTGCTTCTTTTTCAATTAATTCAGTAGTGGATAAGCCTTTTAATTCATTAGCCTTCATTTGAGTCACCACTTTCTTCACGAGTTACTATCCTAGTTTTCACAGGTAGTTTGTGTGAAGCTAAACGCAATGCTTCTCGAGCGACTTCGTCAGATACGCCACCGATTTCAAACATGATTTTCCCACGTTTAACAGGTGCTACCCAGCTTTCAGGAGCTCCTTTACCAGAACCCATACGTACGCCGATTGCTTTAGCTGTCACTGGTTTGTGAGGGAAAATTTTAATCCATACTTTCCCACCACGTTTCATATAACGAGTCATCGCTATACGAGCTGATTCGATCTGTCTGCTTGTGATCCATACTGAATCAACAGCTTGCAGACCATATTGTCCATATGCTATTTCTTTACCACCTTTAGCTTCGCCTCTCATTTTCCCACGAAACTCACGACGGTGTTTCACACGTTTTGGTACTAACATTGATTATTTCCCTCCTTTCTTGTCTTCGATTTTTTCAGGAAGAACTTCTCCTTTATAGATCCATACTTTAACACCTAGTTTACCGTAAGTAGTGTCAGCTTCTTCGTTAGCATAATCGATGTCTGCACGAAGTGTATGCAAAGGAACAGTTCCTTCTGAAAAGCTTTCGCTGCGGGCAATATCTGCTCCGTTTAGTCGACCGGCTACCATTGTGCGGATACCTTTAGCTCCCATACGCATAGCACGTTGGATCGCCTGTTTCTGCGCACGACGGAATGAAATACGGTTTTCAAGCTGGTCAGCGATACTTTTAGCTACTAGTGTAGCATCAAGGTCTGCTTTTTTGATTTCCACGATGTTCACGTGTACTCTCTTGTTAGTCAAGTTGTTCAAGCCATTTCTCAATGCATCAACTTCTGATCCACCTTTACCAATGACCATTCCTGGTTTAGCAGTGTGAATCGATACATTGATTCTGTTTGCTGCACGTTCGATTTCTACGCGAGAAATGGAAGCATCGCTTAATTTCTTAGCAATGTACTCACGAACAGCAATATCTTCATGTAATTTATCTGCAAAATCTTTTTCTGCGTACCACTTAGCATCCCAATCTTTGATGACGCCAACACGCAGTCCATGAGGATTTACTTTTTGTCCCATTGATTACCCCTCCTTCTTCTCTGATACCACTACTGTAATGTGGCTTGTTCTTTTGTTGATTCTTGAAGCTGCACCTTTTGCACGAGGGCGGAACCTTTTTAGGGTTGCTCCTTCATTGACATAGGCTTCACTTACGACTAATTCTTCGATATCCATATCGTAGTTGTGTTCAGCATTTGCAATTGCTGACATCAAGACTTTTTCTACCGCTTCCGCTGCTCCTCTGTTAGTGAAGCGAAGGATAGAAATAGCTTCTGCAGCACTTTTTCCTCTAATGGTGTCAACGACCAGACGTGCTTTACGTGGTGCAATGCGTACCATGCGAGCTGTTGCTTTTGCTGCTGTTACTGTTTCTGCCATGAATGTATCCTCCCTTCGCTATTAACGTTTAGTCGTGCGGTCGTCTTTTCCGTGTCCGCGGTACGTTCTTGTTGGTGCAAATTCACCTAGTTTGTGTCCTACCATGTCTTCTTGAACATAGACGGGCACGTGTTTTCTTCCATCATATACGGCAATGGTATGACCTACAAAGTTCGGAAAGATTGTTGAGCGACGTGACCATGTTTTAATGACACGTTTGTTATCGTCATCCATTTCGCGAACTTTTTTCATCAGATGATCATCGACGAAAGGTCCCTTTTTCAAACTACGGCTCATGTATTGCCCTCCTTTTGGGGTTCTTCCCCTTATAATCGTTGCGTTTTTCAGTCAGTCCGTTATCGTTTATTTTTTAGCTTTACGACGACGAACGATAAGTTTATCTGAACGGTTCTTACCTTTACGGGTTTTCTTACCAAGAGTAGGTTTACCCCAAGGTGACATTGGACTTGGACGTCCGATTGGTGCTTTACCTTCACCACCACCGTGTGGGTGATCGTTCGGGTTCATTACAGATCCACGGACAGTTGGGCGTTTGCCTAACCAGCGGCTGCGTCCAGCTTTACCAATGTTGATCAGTTCATGCTGTTCGTTTCCTACAGTACCGATTGTTGCACGGCAGCTTTGAAGGATCAGACGGCTTTCACCAGAGCTTAAACGAACCAGTGCGTATTTACCTTCTTTACCAAGAACTTGAGCAGAAGTACCAGCTGAACGAACAAGCTGTCCGCCTTTACCAGGTTTTAACTCAACGTTGTGTACGGACGTACCAACAGGAATGTTTGCCAATGGCAGTGCATTACCTACTTGGATGTCTGCATCTACGCCAGAGTAGATGTCTGTTCCTACTTTAAGTCCTTTAGGTGCAAGAATGTATGTTTTTGTTCCATCCTCATATTGGATCAATGAGATGTTAGCAGAACGGTTTGGATCATATTCAATCGTTTTAACGATACCGCGAACGCCATCTTTCTGACGTTTGAAGTCGATCACACGGTATTTATGCTTGTGGCCTCCGCCTTGATGACGGACAGTGATTTTACCAGCGTTGTTACGTCCAGCACGTTTTGGGTTTGGTCTCAGCAAGCTTTTTTCTGGTGTGCTTGTTGTGATTTCAGCAAAATCTGACCCAGTCATGTTACGACGTCCGTTTGTGGTTGGTTTATATTTCTTAATCGCCACGTGATTCCCCTCCTTGTTAAACTAGTTTCGTGAATAGCATTTAATTTTCAATTATTATTATTCTTCGTCTCCGAACAATGCAATGTCATTCGAATCAGCAGATAAGGTAACGATCGCTTTACGACGTTTTTTAGTATATCCTTCATAACGTCCCATGCGCTTAGGTTTAGGCGCAGTGTTTACTACGTTTACTTTATCAACTTTTACGTCGAAAATTTCTTCAACAGCTTTTTTGATTGTTGGTTTTTTAGCACGAACATCAACTTCGAAGGTATACTTTTTTTCGTCCATAGCATACATAGAAGCTTCTGTGATGATCGGGCGTAAGATTACGTCACGTGCATTCATTATTGAAGAGCCTCCTCTACTTTTTCCAGAGCAGCCTTCGTCAAGATGAGTTTGTCATGCGCAACAACATCTAGCACTGATACATTGTTAGGAGCTACAATTTTAACTCCTGGAATGTTGCGTGCAGAAAGTTTTGCGAATTCATTGTCATCCTCTAAGACAACCAGAGCTTTTCTGTTGACATCAAGGTTATTGAGTACCGCTCTGAACTCTTTTGTTTTTGGTGCATCGAAGTTCAGTCCATCTACGATTACGATTTCTTCATCTATTACTTTAGTAGAAAGAACAGATTTGATCGCTAGGCGACGAACTTTCTTAGGTAGTTTGTAGCTGTATGAACGAGGTGTAGGTCCGAATACGGTACCTCCTCCACGCCATTGTGGCGAACGGATTGAGCCTTGACGAGCTCGTCCAGTTCCTTTCTGACGCCATGGTTTGCGTCCTCCACCGCGCACTGCGCTACGGTTTTTTACTGCATGTGTTCCTTGTCTTAATGACGCACGCTGCATAGTGATCGCATCAAAAACGACACTTTCGTTTGGTTCGATACCAAAGATTGCATCATTTAATGTTACATCGCCATTTTGCGTTCCGTCTTGTTTAAATAACGTTACAGTTGGCATTCTGCTAGTCCTCCCTTCCTGATATTACTTGTCTGCTTTTTCTGCAGTTCTAATTTGTACAAGTGATTTTTTAGCTCCAGGCACATTACCTTTGATCAGTAAAACGTTGCGTTCAGTATCAACACGAACGATTTCTAGATTCTGTACAGTGACACGGTCGCCACCCATACGTCCAGCTAGTTTTTTACCTTTGAATACTCTTGCAGGGTGAGTAGCCATACCCATTGATCCAGGACGACGGTGGTAACGAGAACCGTGCGTTTCAGGTCCGCGGCTTTGGCCGTGACGTTTGATAACACCCTGGAATCCTTTACCTTTAGACGTTCCTGTTACATCGACGATATCGCCTTCTGCAAATGTGTCTACTAATACTTCGTTTCCAACTTCTACGTCACCTAGCTCTACATCTCTGAATTCTCGAATGAAGCGCTTAGGAGCCGTGTTAGCTTTTTTAACATGACCTTGTGCCGGTTTATTAGATAAAACTTCACGTTTATCTTCGATTCCTAACTGAACTGAGTTATAACCGTCTGTTTCAACAGTTTTAACCTGCAGTACAACGTTAGGTTTCACTTCAACAACTGTTACAGGTACTAATTCACCTGATTCGCTGAAGATTTGAGTCATTCCGACTTTTTTTCCTAAGATTCCCTTGGTCATGAGTACACCTCCGTTATGTTAGTTTTTTATAGTTTAAGTTGTGTTGCTGATTAATTATAATTTGATTTCGATGTTTACGCCTGACGGTAAGTCAAGTTTAGTCAACGCATCAACGGTCTTTGGTGTTGGATTCAAGATATCCACAAGACGTTTGTGTGTACGCATTTCAAACTGCTCACGTGAATCTTTGTGTTTATGTGGTGAACGGATGATTGTGTACAATTTACGTTCAGTTGGCAATGGGATTGGACCAGATACGTTTGCCCCAGTTCTTTTTGCCGTTTCCACGATTTTGTCAGCTGATTGATCAAGTACTCGATGCTCGTAAGCTTTTAGACGAATACGAATTTTTTGATTTGCCATGTTTTTCCCTCCTTCGCTTATTTAAGAAATAAACCTAGCTCCACGAAAATTTTCGGCCACCCTCCATGGCAATGCATCCGGGTGTGTCGTAACCTCTCGCTTCCTAGCCGCGGTTCTATGATTGATGCCTACCAGCGATTTCTATTTATACACAGGTTCAATAGATCCCGCCGAAATAAACGTCTCTCACAGACACCTATACAAGTATACAGACAACACGGACTAGAATCAAGTGTTTTTAGGCTTTTTATTGATTAATTGCCAGTTTTTTCCTGTATGTCCTGTATTAAACAACACTTCTTGTATTATAAGGGTTCCTGCCACTCCCTGCACCCTTTTTCACTCGGCATTTCAGCCTTTTTCATCAGGTTTCACTATTCTGCCACATTTGAGCTGCATGCTGCTTCAAGCTAATGTTCTTCTTTTATTTCTTTCACTTCTTATTTAGTATAGAGTGATCTTCGGTACTTCTGGAGGGGTTAGGATTTTAGAGAGGCTTGGCACTTTTAGAAAATCTCCGCAACGTTTAACTTAGATTCCCCTCACCAGACTTGAGTCTTATATTGAAGAAACTGATTTCTAATCATTTTTTTCAGTCCCTCCGCATCTCTCTGGTATATTCTTTGTTCTGGCCAGTACTTTATTGGTGATATTCAGTTGGAAGATATCGGCTAGTCTCTTTAAAACGATAGTGAAACAAGAATGGATCACTGTGGAACGTTCCTGCTCAGGCGTTCTTAACCTGTTCCGCTTCAAATTAAAATGGGAGCTCGGGCAGACGGTCGGCCGCTACCTCAACCAGTGGACCCCGTTCATTCCTAAGAAATCTCATACCGTCGCTGACTTCACTGCACTGACTGACAGCCTCTTCTACGGCCCAGAGCGATCCGATTCTAGCTGGACTCCTGAGCAGAAAGAGACAGTTAACGGTATGATTGATTTGCTTGAAGATCTTCCGGACCTGAAGCGTCACCCAAGGGAACCACACCCTTTAAGTGGAAAACTCATTCAGTAAGCCGCTGGAATTGTAATATTCTTTTCGATGAATTAACAATTCAGAATAAAAACTGGACCGACTGTACTGACCTGAAAATGTGGTCAGTACGGTCGGTATTTTCTTTAATTTAAGAAGACTGTTTTCGCTGGGCGAAAACATCCCATATAAACATTCATGATGATAAAAGCCGATGATCTCGGCTTTTTCTTTTACATAATGCATGGTACTGCCTCGGTTCCAGCATTGTCCACCGGCTATTTCTTCCCGAGTGTCTGTCCTGGCTCGATTTCTCCTTAGCTCAGATGCTTTTCCCGTTTGAGTTCCGGTTCTATCTCATTTGCTCCGGAACTCAGATCCATTTTCCATTTGAGTTCCGGTACTATCTCATTTGCTCCGGAACTCAGATCCATTTTCCGTTTGAGTTCCGGTTCTATCTCGATTGCTCCTTAACTCAGATCCATTTTCCGTTTGAGTTCTGGTTCTATCCCAATTGCTCCGGAACTCAGGTCCATTTCCCATTTGAGTTCCGGTTCTATCTCATTTGCTCCTTAACTCAAATCCATTTTCCATTTGAGTTCCGGTTCTATCTCGATTGCTCCTTAACTCAAATCCATTTTCCATTTGAGTTCCGGTTCTATCTCGATTGCTCCTTAACTCAGATCCATTTCACATTTGAGTTCCGGTTCTAACTGAATTGCTCCGGAGCTCATCATGTTTCTCATTTCGACCACCCGAGCTTGCCTTAAAACCTGAACTTCTTTAACTATTTCCGCAATATAGTATTTAAAGGCAAAAAAAGAGAGCTTAGAAGAAAAATCTTCTAAGCTCTCTTGAACTAGCTCATTGAAAAATATTATTCAACAATTTTAGTTACTACGCCAGCTCCAACAGTACGTCCACCTTCACGGATAGTGAATTTAGTACTATCTTCAACAGCGATTGGAGCGATTAGAGAAACGCTCATGTTAGTGTTATCGCCAGGCATAACCATTTCAGTTCCTTCTGGAAGTTCAACAACACCAGTTACGTCTGTTGTACGGAAGAAGAACTGTGGGCGGTAGTTAGTGAAGAATGGAGTGTGACGTCCACCCTCTTCTTTTGAAAGAACATATACTTCTGCATCAAATTTAGTATGCGGAGTAATTGAACCAGGCTTAGCTAAAACTTGTCCACGCTCGACATCGTCACGTGACATACCACGTAGTAACGCACCGATGTTGTCTCCAGCTTCAGCGTAGTCTAGTAATTTACGGAACATTTCAACACCTGTAACAGTTGTTTTAGCAGTGTCTTTAATTCCGACAACTTCAACTTCGTCACCGACGCGAACTTCACCAGTTTCAACACGACCAGTTGCAACTGTACCACGACCAGTGATTGAGAATACGTCCTCAACTGGCATCATGAATGGTTTAGCAGAGTCACGTTCTGGAGCAGGGATGTAGTTATCTACAGCGTCCATAAGTTCAAGGATTTTTTCTTCGTATTCTGCATCGCCTTCAAGAGCTTTAAGTGCAGAACCAGCAACTACAGGAATGTCGTCGCCTGGGAAGTCGTATTCGCTTAATAGGTCACGAACTTCCATTTCAACTAATTCTAGTAATTCTTCATCGTCGACCATGTCAACTTTGTTCAGGAATACAACGATGTAAGGAACACCAACCTGACGTGAAAGCAGGATGTGCTCACGAGTTTGAGGCATTGGTCCGTCAGCAGCAGAAACTACCAAGATAGCTCCGTCCATTTGAGCAGCACCAGTGATCATGTTCTTAACGTAGTCCGCGTGTCCTGGGCAGTCAACGTGTGCATAGTGACGTGTATCAGTTTCGTACTCAACGTGTGAAGTAGAGATTGTGATTCCACGTTCTTTTTCTTCTGCAGCACCATCAATTGAATCGTATGCTTGAGCTTCTGCATAACCTTTTTTAGATAGTACTGTAGTGATTGCAGCTGTTAGAGTTGTTTTACCGTGGTCAACGTGTCCGATTGTTCCAATATTCATATGCTGCTTGGAACGGTCAAATTTTTCTTTAGCCATTTTAAACATTTCCTCCTTAGGATTATCTTCTTTTTTTTAAATAGAAAATAGTATTTTCTATTCCTATTTACTCTAGTTTATTATACCGGTAGGCCGGTATAAAATCAATCGATTTGGCAGATCAGACCTGCTGTCCAGTCAAGTTACGACTAGGCGCAGCAGCGTCTGCCTCAGAAAGAGCTGATTAAGCTTCTCCACCGTTTTTCTTGATGATTTCTTCCGCAATGCTCTTAGGCACTTGTTCGTAGTGATCGAACTGCATTGTGAATGTTCCACGTCCTTGAGTAGCAGAACGTAGCGTTGTTGCGTATCCGAACATCTCAGCTAGCGGTATCTGTCCTTTAACAACAGTTGCGTTTCCACGCTGTTCAGATCCTTCGATATTTCCGCGACGAGCAGAAATGTGACCCATTATGTCTCCCATGTATTCTTCAGGTACAGTGATTTCAACAGCCATCATTGGCTCAAGAATAACTGCGCCTGCTTTTTGAGCAGCATTTTTAAGTGCCAGTGATGCAGCAACTTTAAATGCAGTCTCGTTTGAGTCGACATCGTGGTAAGATCCATCGTAAAGTTTAGCTTTAACGTCAACTAGAGGGTATCCAGCAAGAACACCGTTTTCCAGTGACGCTTCAAGACCAGCTTTAACTGCAGGAATGTATTCACGTGGAACAACTCCACCAACGATAGCATCTTCAAATTCGAAACCTGCGCCTTCTTCGTTTGGTGTGAACTCGATCCATACGTGACCGAATTGTCCTTTACCACCAGACTGACGAACAAATTTACCTTCTGCTTGTACTTGTTTAGTGAATGTTTCACGGTAAGAAACCTGAGGTGCTCCAACGTTAGCTTCAACTTTGAATTCACGCTTCATACGGTCAACGATAACGTCCAGGTGAAGTTCACCCATACCGGAAATAATCGTTTCGCCTGTTTCGTGATCAGTTTCAGCACGGAAAGTTGGATCTTCTTCAGCTAGTTTCTGTAGTGCAAGACCCATTTTATCCTGGTCAGCTTTTGTTTTAGGTTCAATAGCAACCTGGATAACTGGTTCAGGGAATTCCATTGATTCAAGGATTACCGGATTCTCAAGGTCACACAGTGTGTCACCAGTTGTTGTATCTTTAAGACCAACAGCAGCAGCGATATCTCCAGAGAATACTTCTGAAATCTCTTCACGAGAGTTCGCGTGCATTTGAAGGATACGTCCCACACGTTCACGAGAATCTTTCGTCGCATTCAGGATATAAGATCCAGATTCAAGAGTACCTGAGTAGACACGGAAGAAAGTCAGACGACCAACATATGGGTCAGTCATAACTTTAAATGCCAATGCAGAAAACGGCTGATCATCGCCAGCTTCTACTTTGACTTCTGCAGTCTCATCTCCTTGTTTGTGACCAACAATGGCACGTACATCAAGTGGTGAAGGCAGGTAATCTACTACAGCGTCCAGAAGTAACTGAACCCCTTTGTTTTTGAAAGCAGACCCAACTAGTACTGGATAGAATTCAACGCTTAGAGTTGCTTTACGAATACCTTCTTTTAATTGCTCTTCAGAGATTTCTTCTCCTTCAAGGTAACGCATCATCATCTCTTCATCTAGATCAGCAACAGCTTCAACTAGTTTAGTACGCCATTCTTCAGCCAGTTCAACCATGTCAGCTGGAATATCTTCTTCAGTTATTTCAGTTCCAAGGTCGTTACCGTACATGAATGCTTTCATTTTAACTAGGTCGATGATACCTTTGAAGTCATCTTCAGCACCAATCGGTAGTTGGATTGGGTGAGCGTTAGCCTGTAGACGGTCATGAAGGGTTTCATTCGCGTGCAGGAAGTCAGCTCCCAGTTTGTCCATTTTGTTTACAAAAACAACACGAGGTACGCCGTAAGTAGTTGCCTGACGCCATACTGTTTCTGTTTGTGGTTCAACACCTGATTGTGCATCCAGTACAGCAACCGCTCCATCAAGTACACGTAGTGAACGTTCTACCTCAACGGTAAAGTCCACGTGTCCAGGAGTGTCGATGATGTGTACACGGTGGTTGTTCCACTGAGCAGTTGTTGCAGCGGAAGTGATTGTGATTCCACGCTCCTGCTCCTGCTCCATCCAGTCCATCTGTGAAGCACCTTCGTGCGTTTCACCAATCTTGTGGATTCGGCCAGTGTAATAAAGGATACGCTCAGTCGTGGTTGTTTTACCAGCATCGATGTGCGCCATGATTCCGATATTACGGGTTCTCTTTAGAGGAAATTCTCTTTTGGCCACTAATCATTACACCTCTCTTTAGTAAATTTGGATCATTCTGACATGATCCTCGGATAACTGTCAATGAAGATACAGAGTTTTTCCGTCGCACGAATCGACTCCATGCGATCGAAGACTGCTCTGATTATCTTACCAGCGGTAGTGAGCAAACGCTTTGTTCGCTTCTGCCATACGGTGAGTTTCTTCACGTTTACGGACAGCAGCACCAGTGTTGTTTGCTGCATCCATGATTTCTTTAGCCAGTCTGTCTTCCATGGTGTTTTCTCCACGTAGACGAGCATAGTTTACTAACCAGCGAAGTGCCAGAGTCGTACGACGATCAGGACGTACTTCTACAGGAACCTGGTAGTTAGACCCTCCTACACGACGAGCTTTAACTTCTAATACAGGCATGATATTTTTCAGTGCTTGTTCATACACTTCCATAGGATCATTTCCTGTTGTTTCTTTAATCTGATCAAATGCATCATACAAAATCGTTGATGCTTTTCCACGCTTACCGTCAACCATCAAACGGTTGATCAGACGGGAAACCAGTTTAGAGTTGTACATTGGATCTGGTAATACATCACGTTTTGCTACAGGACCTTTACGAGGCATTCAAATTCCTCCTTTCGGGAATATTAATTTCGAGTTATTTTATGAAGCTGAGCTTAACGCCTCACTCCACTTTTATTTATCCAGTTTCGTTCAGCAGCTCTCCGTGCCATTCACCTTGAAAATTCGCTGTGCAGTCTTCGACTTGCTTGACGAAGCTGTTTCGGCTTTAGCCGTTTACAGATTAGTTATGTCGATAAGCAAGGCTTATGCGACCTTCATCTATTGCTATTTTCTAGGTGGATGTCAGGCTGAGCTTAACGCCTCACTCCACTTTTACTTATCCAGTTTCGTTCAGCAGCTCCCCGTGCCATTCACCTTGAAAATTCGCTGTGCAGTCTTCGACTTGCTCGCTATAATTTTCCAGGTGGATGTCAGGCTGAACTTAACGCTTCACTCCACTTTTATTTTACTTATTTAGGACGCTTAGTTCCGTATTTAGAACGACCTTGTTTACGGTCTGTTACTCCGGCCGTATCAAGCGCTCCACGAACGATGTGATAACGTACACCCGGTAAGTCTTTTACTCGACCTCCACGGATAAGTACCACGCTGTGTTCCTGAAGGTTGTGACCTTCACCTGGGATGTATGCTGTTACTTCGATCATGTTAGATAGACGTACACGAGCATATTTACGTAAAGCTGAGTTAGGTTTTTTAGGAGTCATTGTTCCCACACGAGTACAAACACCACGTTTTTGTGGAGAGTATACTGTCGTCTGTTTGCGCTTCTGAGTGTTGTACCCTCTATTCAACGCAGGTGACTCTGATTTACTTGTTTTAGATTTACGAGGCTTACGGATCAGTTGATTCATTGTAGGCATATTGTGTTTCCTCCTTCCATTTTTACTGTGTAATACTTGCTTTTCTAGGTCCACACATCCAGGCGGTTCCTTTTTGGGCAAAAAAGAATAATCGCTTAATGCGACGGCCTTCCATTGCCAGAAACCTTCTTGATATATGGCTTGTTTTTGTCTCTTGCGTACCAGTCAGCACGACTGTTAACTCAATCAGGCCAGATCACTCCAGCACAAGAATCGGAACACAAAAGCACCTCTAGCATAGTACCACGCAGGGACGGTTATGTCAATAACCTGTTGGAAATTAATTTATTTACCCAAAAGGTATATCAGAGCAGCCCGAAGCTGCCCCGACTTCCTTCCAGTTTAATTACTCTGTTGTAGTCTGATCTGCAGGTTGAACGTCTTCATTAATGCTATAGACATTTTCGCTGACGACGCCTACTTCTTTAGGTTTCATGTCGTTGTACACCTTCATACCTGTTCCGGCTGGAATAGATTTACCAATGATGACATTTTCCTTCAGACCAATCAGTTTATCGTTCTTACCTCTTATCGCAGCATCGGTCAGGACACGAGTTGTTTCCTGGAATGATGCAGCAGATAAGAAACTGTTTGTTTCAAGTGACGCTTTGGTGATACCCAGAAGAACTGGGCGTGCTGTTGCTGGAAGTCCACCAGATAATAAGGTCGATCTGTTGGCTTCCTTGAAGTCTGCAACATCTACCAGGCTACCTGGCAGGATGCTCGTATCACCTGGATCCATCACTCTAACTTTCTGAAGCATCTGTCTGACCATTACCTCGATGTGCTTATCACCGATTTCAACCCCTTGACTGCGGTAAGCGTACTGTACTTCTTTAAGCATGTAGTTCTGAAGCTTAATGACGTTACTTACTGCAAGGAGCTGTTTAGGTTCGATTGATCCTTCACTCAATGCATCCCCACGTTCGATAAAGCTGCCGACTTTCACTCGGAGTCGGGCATTGATTGCCAGAGTGTAGCTGCGGGTATCTGTTGCACCCTTAACCGTCACTTCTTTAGTTCTTTCGCTAGGGTTTTCTTCTATAGACACGACTTCCCCAGTTACTTCAGTGATTGTTGCAAGACCTTTAGGGTTTCTTGCTTCAAAGATTTCCTGAACACGAGGGAGACCCTGAGTGATATCGTCTCCGGCAACCCCACCTGTGTGGAACGTACGCATGGTCAGCTGAGTACCCGGTTCACCGATAGATTGAGCAGCAATTGTACCAACTGCTTCTCCTACTTCGACTTCACGGCCAGTTGCCAGGTTACGTCCGTAACATTTCTTACATACCCCATGATTAGTGTTACATGTAAAGACGGAACGGATTGTTACTTTTTCAATTCCTGATTCGATGATTACTTTAGCGATATCTTCAGTGATCAGGTCATTTTCTTTAACGAGTACGGCATCTGTTTCCGGATGTCTCACTGTCTTACGTGCATAACGTCCGATGATACGTTCTTCAAGCGGCTCGATTTCTTCGTTGCCGTCTTTCAGTGTTTCAGCGTCCAATCCACGTTTCGTGCCACAGTCTTCTTCACGGATAATGACGTCTTGAGCTACATCTACCAGACGACGAGTCAGGTAACCGGAGTCAGCTGTCTTAAGCGCCGTATCGGTCATTCCTTTACGGGCACCGTGTGTAGAGATGAACATCTCGAGAACGGACAGCCCTTCACGGAAGTTTGATGTGATCGGCAGTTCCATGATACGACCACTCGGAGCCGCCATCAGTCCACGCATTCCAGCAAGCTGGGTAAAGTTGGAGATGTTACCACGGGCACCGGAATCACTCATCATGAAGATGTTATTGTGGTTATCCAATGAGCGCATCAAGTGTTCCTGGATGGTATCTTTTGTTTTCGTCCAGACATCGATGACTGCAGTATAGCGCTCTTCTTCAGTTATCAGACCACGACGGTGAGACGCGTTGATGCGGTCCACCTGTTTGTGTGCCTGATCCAGGATCTCACCTTTTTCTTCCAGGTGAGAAATGTCGGCGATTCCGACAGTGATTCCTGATTTAGTTGAGTGTTTGTAGCCAAGGTTCTTCATTTTATCCAGCATTTTTGATGTTTCAGTGACCTGGAATCGTTTGAAGACTTCAGCAATGACGTTACTTAAGTTTTTCTTCTTGAACGGTGACACGAGTTCAGCATTCTTGATGTGCTCTCTGATGTCCGTTCCATAAGGGACAAAGTATTTATCCGGAGTCTGTTTCTCCAGGTTGTCCTGAGAAGGTTCATTCAAGTACGGGAACTCTTTCGGCATGATTTCATTGAAAATCAGTTTTCCGACCGTTGTAACAAGGTACTTGTCCTTCTGCCATTCAGTAAACGGCTTTTCAGGCAGCGCGGATGCATGAACCGCTACTCTTGAGTGAAGGTGAACATAGCCGGTCTGGTATGCTTGAATTGCTTCAGACTGACTTGAGAAGATCATGCCTTCTCCAATTTTACCCGCATCTTCCATAGTCAGGTAGTAGTTACCCAGTACCATATCCTGTGAAGGTGTTACAACGGGTTTCCCATCTTTAGGGTTCAGGATGTTCTGAGCACCAAGCATCAGAATACGGGCTTCAGCCTGAGCTTCGTCACTTAATGGAACGTGAACAGCCATCTGGTCTCCATCGAAGTCGGCATTGTATGCTTCACACACTAATGGGTGAAGACGGATTGCTTTTCCTTCAACAAGTACAGGTTCGAAAGCCTGGATACCCAGACGGTGAAGCGTAGGCGCCCGGTTAAGAAGAACAGGGTGTTCTCTGATGACATCTTCAAGTACAGCCCAGACTTCTTCGTCCATGCGTTCAACTTTACGTTTCGCATTCTTGATGTTGTTTGCAATTTCTCTTGCGACCAGCTCTCTCATAACAAAAGGCTTGAACAGCTCAATTGCCATTTCTTTAGGCAGACCACACTGGTACATTTTAAGACTTGGTCCAACAACGATAACGGAACGACCAGAATAGTCGACACGTTTACCCAGCAAGTTCTGACGGAAACGTCCCTGTTTCCCTTTCAGCATATGAGAAAGAGATTTAAGTGGACGGTTACCCGGTCCAGTCACTGCACGTCCGCGACGGCCGTTGTCAACTAGTGCATCGACAGCTTCCTGAAGCATACGTTTCTCATTCTGAACGATGATATGCGGAGCATTCAGGTCCAGAAGGCGTTTCAGACGGTTGTTACGGTTGATGACACGACGGTACAAGTCGTTCAAGTCACTTGTTGCAAAACGTCCACCTTCAAGCTGAACCATCGGACGCAGTTCAGGTGGAATGACTGGTACAACGTTCATGACCATCCATGCCGGATCGTTTCCTGAATTTCTGAAAGCTTCCAGAATATCCAGACGACGGATCGCACGAGTACGTTTTTGTCCTGTAGCCGTCTGAAGCAGTTCTTTCAGCTCTTCGACTTCTTCCACAAGATTTACGTCGTTCAATAATGTCTTGATCGCTTCCGCACCGATTTCAGCCTGGAAACTGTTTCCGTACTGTGCACGGCGTTCGCGGTATTCGCGTTCAGTCATCAGCTGTTTCTTCTCAAGTGGTGTGTCACCAGCATCAGTGACAACATATGAAGCGAAATAAATGATTTCTTCAAGCGCACGTGGCGACATATCCAGTACAAGTCCCATACGACTCGGGATACCTTTAAAGTACCAGATGTGTGTTACAGGTGCTGCCAGTTCAAGGTGACCCATACGTTCACGGCGAACTTTAGATTTAGTGACTTCTACGCCACAACGGTCACAGACGATCCCTTTATAATGGACACGTTTGTATTTCCCGCATGAACATTCATAATCTTTTGACGGTCCAAATATTCTTTCACAGAACAGTCCGTCTTTTTCAGGTTTCAGTGTGCGGTAATTGATTGTTTCAGGTTTCTTAACTTCTCCGTAAGACCAGCTGCGGATCTTGTCCGGTGAAGCCAGACCTATTTGTATACTTTCAAATTTATTTACATCGATCAAAGGGGCTACCTCCCTTTAGTAGATTATAGAGCTGCCCTAGTGCTCCTCTTACATGCGAAAAGATGAAGGAGAGGAAAGAATGCTGTATAATCTTCTGTCCTCTCACTTCTATCTTTTAATGTGTTTCTGACTTACTCCTGCTCCTGCTCTTGTGACTCAGCAAGGGCTTCTTCCTGTTCTTTCAGTCTTGCTTCTTCAGCACGCTTTTCGTCCTGTTCTTTTTTCATCTTTTCAAGTGAATCGACATTTCCGAATTCATCGTCTTCATCTGAATCCTGAAGATCGATGGCTTCTTCGTTGATGTCCAGTACTTTAAGATCCAGTCCCAATGACTGAAGCTCTTTGACAAGTACTCGGAATGATTCCGGTACACCAGGTTTTGGAATGGTTTCACCTTTGACGATGGCTTCGTACGTTTTCACACGTCCGACAACATCATCTGATTTGTATGTCAGGATTTCCTGAAGGGTATAAGCCGCACCGTATGCTTCCAGTGCCCATACCTCCATCTCTCCGAAACGCTGTCCACCGAACTGGGCTTTACCACCAAGCGGCTGCTGCGTAACTAGAGAGTATGGTCCAGTTGAACGGGCGTGCAGTTTGTCGTCGACCATGTGGGCCAGTTTGACGAAGTACATGACTCCGACAGAGACCTTGTTGTCGAACGGCTCCCCTGTACGTCCATCGATCAGTACCGTTTTGGCATCGTCATCCATACCGGCTTCTTTGATCGTTTCCCAGACTTCATTTTCATTGGCTCCATCAAATACCGGCGTTGCAATGTGAATGCCCATCTTGCGTGCGGCCATTCCCATGTGCAGTTCGATGACCTGACCGATATTCATACGTGATGGTACCCCAAGCGGGTTAAGCATGATATCGACAGGTGTACCGTCCGGCATGAACGGCATGTCTTCTTCTGGAAGAATAAGGGATACAACACCCTTGTTTCCGTGACGACCGGCCATTTTATCTCCGACGTTGATTTTACGTTTCTGAACGATAAAGACACGAACAAGATAGTTGACGCCAGGAGATAGTTCGTCTCCAGCTTCACGAGTAAAGATCTTCACGTCGTGAACGATCCCTCCACCACCGTGAGGCACTCTTAGTGATGTATCTCTTACTTCACGTGCTTTTTCTCCAAAGATCGCATGTAATAGTTTTTCTTCCGCAGATAACTCAGATACCCCTTTTGGTGTGACTTTACCTACAAGGATGTCTCCATCATGGACTTCTGCACCAATTCTGATGATTCCACGATCATCAAGATTTTTCAGTGCGTCGTCGCCAACGTTAGGCAGTTCACGGGTGATTTCTTCAGGGCCTAGTTTCGTATCGCGGGCTTCAGATTCATATTCTTCAATATGGATCGATGTATAGATGTCATCTTTGACCAGGCGCTCACTCATGATGACCGCATCTTCAAAGTTATAGCCGTCGAATGTCGTGAAGGCAATAAGCGGATTGCGTCCCAGCGCCATTTCACCATTTTCCATAGAAGGTCCGTCCGCAAGAATATCTCCTTTGTCAACCTGTTCACCATGACGTACCAGTGAACGCTGGTTGTAGGATGTTCCCGCATTGGAACGTTTAAATTTAGCTACATAGTAACTATCCAGTGCACCATCTTCACGTCTGACACGAATCTGTTTCGCATCAACGTATTCAACAGTACCTGAATGTCTTGCAATGACTGCTGCTCCAGAGTCACGCGCTGCTGTGTGCTCGATTCCTGTTCCAACAAGCGGTGCTTCCGGATCGATCAGAGGCACGGCCTGACGCTGCATGTTCGCACCCATCAGGGCACGGTTGGAGTCATCGTTTTCAAGGAATGGAATACTTGCTGTCGCAACAGACACAACCTGCTTAGGTGATACGTCCATATAGTCGACAAGAGAGGCTTCCAGTTCTTCGTTGTTGTTCTTCGTACGAGCCAGAACCAGATCGTTGACGAATGATCCGTCGTCGTTAAGCGGCGCATTGGCCTGAGCAACAACATAAAGATCCTCTTCGTCTGCAGTCAAATAGTCGATTTCACCAGTTACGCGTCCAGTTTCTTTATCCACTCGACGGTAAGGTGTTTCGATAAATCCGAACTCGTTGATCTTAGCGTATGTGGACAAGCTGTTGATCAGCCCGATGTTTGGTCCCTCAGGTGTTTCGATCGGGCACATACGTCCATAGTGGGAGTAGTGAACGTCTCGGACTTCATATCCGGCACGGTCACGCGTCAGTCCACCAGGTCCTAACGCAGACAGGCGTCTTTTGTGTGTCAGCTCGCCAAGCGGGTTCGTCTGATCCATGAACTGAGACAGCTGTGAAGAACCGAAGAACTCTTTGATGGACGCAACAACTGGACGAATGTTGACCAATTGCTGTGGTGTTGTCGTAGATGTGTCCTGAATGGACATACGCTCACGAACCACACGTTCCATACGAGACAGACCGATACGGAACTGATTCTGAAGCAGTTCCCCAACTGAACGGATACGTCTGTTTCCTAAGTGGTCGATATCGTCTGTTTCGCCGATGCCTTCCTGTAAGTTGAAGAAGTAACTCATGGATGCGATCATGTCCGCCGGAAGAATGTATTTCACTTCACGGTCAGGATTCGCATTTCCGATGACATTGACAACACGGTCATTGTCATTCGGAGAGTAGACTTTAACGATCTGAAGATCGATCGGTTCAGGCACGACACCTTCATCGGATGGATAAAGCGTCACTGCGTTCAGTCCGTTATCCAGATGTGGTCCGAGCTGGTCCATGACTTCACGGTTGATCAGTGTACCTTCTTTAGCCAGCAGTTCGCCTGTTTCACTGTCAACCAGTGATTCAGCCAATGTCAGACCCATCAGGCGGATTTTAAGATCCAGTTTCTTGTTCATTTTATAGCGTCCGACACGAGCCAGGTCATAACGCTTAGGGTCGAAGAAGCGTGTAGTCAGGAGACTTCTTGAAGAGTCAGCCGTTTTAGGCTCTCCTGGACGCAGACGTTCGTAAACATCTTTCAGTGCTTCTTCCACTCGGGAATCCGAAGTGTTTTTGTGAATATCTTTTTCTAGAGTAGCTACCAGACTTTCGTTCGAGCCGAAAATATCCAGAATTTCATCATCCGATCCGAATCCCAGTGCACGAACAAGTACACTTAGAGGGATTTTACGGGTACGGTCGATACGGACATTGGACAAGCCTTTAGAATCCGTTTCATACTCCAGCCATGCGCCACGGTTAGGAATGACAGTAGATCCGAATCCTTCCATGCCGTTCTTTTCAACTTTAGGGCTGAAATAAACGCCAGGTGAACGGACTAGCTGAGAAACGATAACACGTTCCGCTCCGTTGATGATGAATGTTCCCTGTTGGGTCATCAGTGGGAAGTCTCCGAAGAATACTTCCTGCTCTTTTACTTCGCCTGTTTCTTTATTGATCAGGCGCAGTTTGACGTACAGTGGAGCTGAATAGTTAGAATCATGCTGTCTCGCTTCATCTACTGAATATTTAGGTTCCTGCAGCTGATAGTCTGTAAATTCAAGTGACAGATTACCTGAAAAGTCTTCGATAGGAGAAATGTCCTTGAACATGTCTCTCAATCCTTCTTCAAGAAACCAGTCATAAGAGTTTGTCTGAATTTCGATTAGGTTCGGTAATTCCAATACTTCTTTAATTCGTGAGTAACTTCTACGTGTACGGTGCTTGCCGTATTTCACATCTTGGCCTGCCAACCTCTTCACCCCTCATAAATAATCACTAGCCGTCATAATCAAAAGCAATTGCTGTATTTGATCATCCGCTTCTTATATTACAATTGCGTTACAATTGTTAACAAACGTTTAAAAACAAGGCGTTTACCCTGTTTTTGACCAAAAAAAATACAAAAGAGTCGTGAAAGAATCATCCTGAATCATCACACATTCTTTTGTTTTGCTCCAAAAACCGCGTCCGGACAATATTTCGTACGGGTTTTATTTTCATACTTTGTTTAGCGTCTATTAAGTTTACACAAAAAGCAAGTGGTTGTCAAGTTTGAATTTGCCCTTTTTACGTCAGGGCAGCCTCTAAATCGAGCATGTAGGAGGAAGGCAATGGAACACTG
>NZ_BAAADA010000144.1:0-3887 GCF_039522005.1 Alkalibacterium indicireducens | reverse complement strand
GAGGACTTAACCACAAGAAAGAAAGTATAGCGAGGCGGAATCATCTGCCGAGCGAAACTGGACTGACGTGTCTTAAGGGTAAGTGGTGTTGTTTCGTGTTGATCAGCTGTCTAGTTTTGAGAGAACAAGGTTCTCGAGTTTAATAAAAGAGTCACTGTGCGGTGACGATGGCGGGAAGGATCCACCTGTTCCCATTCCGAACACAGCCGTTAAGCTTCCCAGCGCCGAGGATAGTGAAGGGTTTCCCTTTGTGAAAGCAGTACGTTGCCGTGCAGCTCTTTTTTTGTTATAATAGCATTAATTATTCCGCAATAGCTCAGTTGGTAGAGCGCACGACTGTTAATCGTGTTGTCGCAGGTTCGAGCCCTGCTTGCGGAGTTTTTTTTTGAAATAAAACACATATACGCCGCTTTAGCTCAGCAGGTAGAGCGCATCCATGGTAAGGATGAGGTCGCCGGTTCAAGCCCGGCAAGTGGCTTAGATAAAGATATCACTTAACTGTGGTGTCTTTTTTTGTATGAACATAACCATCTTGAACCTAAATAAGAGCTGGAACCAGTGAAGATGAGCATATCAGCTGTAATTTTGAAGGCAATAAGGTAATGTATCCCTATAAAAGTTTACAAAAGATAAGGGAGAGAAAAAGAATGAAGAAATTATGGTTAGTGGGGATAGCACTGCTCATAATGGCAGGCTGTGATAACGGGGAGGTTCCGTCTTCTGCTGATGACGAAGTGGTTTCAGAAGACATTGAGGAACCGGTTGACACAGAAGACGACGAGAGTGAAGGTGAAGTGGCCCCTGTCACAGATGATTCAGTGGACACAGAAGAAGTGGAACAGGGAGAAGAAATGGCTTTTGTTCTGCAGATATCAGATGAAGCCAGTGGACTCTCTGCCGAGAATGATGAAGTCCTTTCATTATTGAAAGGGTTGGTTGAGGAGTCAGTGACAGGCGAATTAGGAGAGGATGGGGAAGTCCGTGCTCAATATTCAGGTCTGTTCCTGACAGATGAGACAAGCCTATTGTACGTGGTCTTTCTGCTTTCAAACCGGTCTCAGGAAACCATGACGAATATAGGTCTGACACTTTCTGTTGTTACTGATGATACGACAATTTTTGAAAACAAGCAGATCTATCTTGACCAAGAACATTTTGGCGTGCTGGAACCTAATACTGTCATGCCCGTGTATGTTGAACTAGATGTTAGTCAGCTAGGTGTAATAGAGGAATTAAGTGACAGTCGTCAAGAAACAACCTATATAAGCAATGTCATGTATGATATTCCAGGAGAAAACCCAGATTCCAGAGATCCTGAAGGCTACGAAGCCGGCTATCGTCCGGAGTATATATTAATGGAGTCTGAGAATGGGCAAAGCAGGTCCGGAGAATGGGAAGAGAATAGTCCAGAGCTGGAATATGTGATACCTGAGAATCTAGAAGATGAAGACATTAGCTTAGCCCTATTGCAGGTCGAGAATGTCCTTGATCTTGCCCAGGCTGAATCAATAGCCAATGATGTGACGATTTTCTGGACTGGAGTTGCACAGCAGAATGTCGAAGAAGATAACTGGGAAGGTATATTCTTACTCATGAACAGGACAGGGATGGATTACAAGAATATCGAATTTGGGTTTACACTTGAAGATGAGACAGGAAATGTCGTATTTGAGAACCAGAGCATTTCCTTACCGGAAGATGAATTTGGCGTGTTTAGAGATGGAACGATGATACCGATTTTTATACCCATTCCTGATGAGGGTGAAGAAGCATTCATGGGAATTCTTGAACGTTACGGTGCAATGTACAGATTCGAATCATGGGAAGCTGAATGATAGAAGGAAGTGCAAGATAGTTACTGTCAGTACTTGGATATAAAAGATATATACTAATACGAAAAAACTCCTCATTTTGTATAGAGGAGTTTTTTTTGATCTATTATATCGAGAATAATAATAAGAGGAACAACAGTAAGAGATATGGTATTGTGTTTGGTATATTTAACAGTGACTTATAAGAGAGTAAATGAATGTATTACTTCTTCTATAAGTACTCACAATTATCCTAAATCAATCCAAAGTGCTTGAAGGCATTGTACAATCCGTCGTTTTCTACATCATCTGTGATATAGTCGGCCATTTCTTTGATCTCAGGTCCACCGTTGCCCAAAGCGACACCCGTTGTGCAGTATTCGAGCATCGGAATATCCACTTTTGCATCTCCAAAGGCAATGGTGTGTTTGTTCGATTTCTTTAAATGGGTCATAAGTAAATCTAAAGCTGTCTGTTTATCAATATTTTCCAAGGCAACATCTCCAAACAAAGCAGTTTCTCCTGCACCGCCCCAGGTTCCTACTTTAAAGTCACTGAACACTTCTCTAGCTTCCAGATAATCATTGTAATGATCCAGAAGAAAACTGATTTTATTTACCTTTTCACGATACAGGTCTTCACCAAAAATCATTTCCGGGAAGACGTCTTTTATAGTTAAGCGGTCGGCGTCTTCCTTACCTTTGCGGGCACTGTATATTTGAATAGTCTTCTGGGCTTTCTCTGCAAAGTATTCACTGCCATACAATCCTTCATTACTTTCCAGGTAAAATTCAAGTCCTTTGCCATGCAGCCAATCTACGATCTTTCTGCAGCCATCGTAGGTGAGACTGCGTTCAGCAATGACTTTTCCGTCACTCTCGATATAACTGCCGTTTCCGCCAATGTATCCGTCAAAACCTATAGCCAGTATTTCTTCGTACATCTCAGCTTTGCTGCGTCCAGTGACTGTATATATTTTATGGCCGTTTTTTTGAGCGAGTTTAATTGCCGTGACTGCACTTTCCGGCAGCTTATTTTCATAGGTAACCAATGTCCCGTCCACATCTAAGAATACATAATGTCTATCCACTTTATTGTCCTCCTTGATTTATGTGTCACTAGTACCAAACAATATCTAAAAAGAAAACCTGAATAACCACCGGCTAAGACACTCGTCTCGTCGGTCAGTTATTCAGGTTTTGCCTAGTCGAACTAGTCACAATCCTTATTTATCTATAGTATACCAGATATTATCGGCTTTTCCAGATGCTCATTCATTACTTTCATATTCCAGGATATCACCAGGCTGACAGTTCAGCGCTTTGCATAGTGCCTCTAGAGTCGAGAAACGGACAGCTGCAGCCTTTCCTGTCTTCAGCTTGGATAAATTCACGTTGGAGATACCGACTTCTTCTGCCAGATCCTTAAGGAGAATTTTCCGGTCAGCCATAACTCGGTCTAATCTAACTATAATTGGCATGAAATAAAACCTCCTTTAAACTGTCTCATCTGATAGTGTCTGTAGTTCGATACCATAATTAAATATTTCAGCAGCAACGTAGAGGATCAGTCCGATCACAAAGTAACTGCTTAGAGAGAAGAAGAAGTAGCTTGCATCTTCTGCAAGAAGAGTTACTAAACCGGAATAGATGATAGGGGTGACAGCATCAAATCCGATCATGATATAACTTATCTTCTTTAAGTTCATCTGGAGAGAAGGGTGTATATCCTTCATAGAGTTTGTCGAAAAGCTGACTTCCTTTCAGTAATACATAAACATGGATAAGCGAGAATATTGGAACAGCAAATAAAGCAGCACGCTCCAATACCTCATCGGTAATAGGATTTCTTTGAAATTGAAAAAAGGTAAAGCCGGCAGGTTCAAATTGTAATGAACCATTAGCTCTGAAAAGAGTAACATAAAGGCCGACTACTATTATAAAAATAAACATTCCGGCTAGTACTTTAAATATCACAGATCACTAGTGTTGCATAAAACTTAGAATAAATGATTTTCACACATTGTTACTTTCATCACAAGTATTTTTCGTTAAAATTTCCAAAAAAGTCAATTGC
>NZ_BAAADA010000143.1:0-4138 GCF_039522005.1 Alkalibacterium indicireducens | reverse complement strand
ACTTATCCATGCTGTAAGTCCTTTGTTTTGGTCTTGGATAAGTCATCCAACCCCATTATAAAGGACTTTTTCATGTGTTGAAACAGTTAAAATTTTTAATGCAACACTAGTGATTTAAAATGAACTAAACGAATCGATGCTTCGAATATAAGATGTAAACATCTGTTTCGCACTATCGTCTTATTGTAAGCATATTCACCTGGCATTACACAGCAAAGGGTGTGATGTCTCAATTATGAAGGCATCTTAGTGTAAAGTGGTACTTCCTCGAAATCATTTCTTTTTGATCGAGATATGCTTTCCTGTAAATAAAAAAGCTGTGCAGCAAGTTGCCGCACAGCTTTTTTATTATGACTGGGCTACTAGGATTCGAACCTAGGAATGACGAGACCAAAACCCGTTGCCTTACCACTTGGCTATAGCCCAATAATATAAAATGGAGGGAGTAGGATTTGAACCTACGAACCCGAAGGAACGGATTTACAGTCCGCCGCGTTTGGCCACTTCGCTATCCCTCCGTATTAACAAAAACACTAGACTAGACAATGCCGGCTAAAGGATTTGAACCCTCGACCCACTGATTACGATTCAGTTGCTCTACCAACTGAGCTAAGCCGGCATTACTGACACTTACTAATAAAGTGTGATGACCCCTACGGGATTCGAACCCGTGTTACCGCCGTGAAAGGGCGGTGTCTTAACCGCTTGACCAAGGGGCCAGTCATCTTGTACTTTTTAAGCACAAGATATATTCTATAATGGATACGAGTGATTGTCAATAAGATTTAGTAAAATTAACATTATTTAATCAAACGCCTGAACATGTTCGTACTTGTCAGGTTTTCTTTTGAACAGTTCGACCACATATGGGCAGATTGGATAGATCTTCTTCTGCTCTTTCTGCATCTCTTCAACCACACGGTCAACCAGCTGCTCTGCTACCCCCTGGCCTCTCAAAGAAGGGTCTACAAAAGTATGATCAACTCCCACCCTGTCTCCCTGGGAAACCCAAGTGATTTCAGCTAGTAACTGCCCGTCTTCTTCTTTATAGAAGCGGTTATTCCCTTTAGAAAATTCCATATTCTCACCTCTTTTACATGTGTTCATCAATTATAGCATAAAGACTAGCCCTTTCAAACATAAGCGGTTTCAACTCTCTATGTGTTACTGATTGAACTTCTTCTATAAGAAGGTTAAAGTTATAAGAGAGATGATACCTTAACAATAGGAGGTCATTATTATGATAACCCTGTTAAACCGGCTATATCAAAAATCGCTTCATCTTACATCTTTTTTTCTAAGCTGGAAAGACCCAGAGCTGCTTAAAGGACCTGGATCCGTTCATTCCTTGCCAGACATCATTCGCTCTCACAGCTGTCAGCGTGTACTGATTTTAACGGACTCTGGGATTACCCGTGCTGGAGTATTGAACAAGCTCAAAACTTGCCTGGACCAGTCAGACATCAGTTACACTATTTTTAGTGATATCGAAGCTAATCCGAGCATTCGTACCATTGAAAGAGCAGCTGTCAGATACAACAGCTTTCATTCAGATTGCATAGTGGCGGTTGGAGGTGGGTCAGTGCTTGATGCTGCAAAAGCGGCATCTATTATTATAGGAAAACCTCAAAAATCACTTAAATCATTTAAGGGGCTGCTTAAAATCAGACATGCTCTTCCTCCTCTTATCGCTGTACCGACAACCGCTGGTACTGGAAGCGAGGCGACTGCAGCTGCGGTTGTGTCAGACCCGGAGAAAAAGGAAAAGTTCACGATTATGGACCCCTCTCTGATTCCGGATTACGCTGTTCTTGATCCAGTCCTTCTTAAAAGTCTTCCGCCACAGCTCACTGCAGAAACAGGGATGGATGCCTTGACTCATGCTGTCGAAGCCTATATCGGTCGAAGCAACACATCAGCAACTAGACGGTTGAGTGAAGAAGCGATTCTTCTCATCCACTCCAACTTGCTTCAATCTTATAATAACGGGTCAGACTTAACCGCAAGAGAAAATATGCTGATGGCATCCTATAAAGCCGGACAAGCTTTTACACGAGCGTATGTCGGAAACATCCATGCCATTTCTCATGCCCTAACGGCTTTCTACGGCGCTCCTCATGGTCGGACGAATGCCATGCTGCTGCCAGTCGTTCTAAGATATTACGGATCTGCTGTTCAACCTGATCTTTCAAGACTATCTGACAAGCTTGGACTGACTGAAAGTTCAGCATCAGAGAAAGAGAAAGCAGAAGCATTCATTAGTTGGATAGAGAAACTAAATCAGAAGATGACTATTCCGGACAAACTGGATAGGGTCCAGAAGAAAGATTATCTCCCTCTTTCCCGGCATGCCATCAAGGAAGCTAATCCGTTATATCCGGTCCCGGTAATGTTCACTTCAGACGATTTCACAGCTATTTTAGACCTCATATCAAACTAAAACGCATTAAGAAAGGATTTTTACCATGAGTATTGAAACCATTGCAAAAAAACAGAGAAATTACTTTTATCAGGGAGAGACTTTATCTGTAGACTTTCGAAAAAAACAGCTGATGAAGCTGAAGAAAACGCTCATCGCTCATCAGGATGACATAGTCGAGGCTGTCCACAAGGATTTCGGCAAGTCATCCTTCGAGACTTATGTCACTGAAATTCAAGTCGTCTATGATGAGATAAACTATATGCTTAAGAATCTGAAGAAACTGGCGAAACCCCAGAAAGTTCGTACGCCTCTGTTGCATTTTTATTCAAAAAGTAAAATTATGCATGACCCATTGGGAACCGTTCTGATCATTTCTCCGTGGAACTACCCTCTTGCACTAGCACTGACCCCACTTGCAGGCGCCATTGCGGCTGGAAACTGTGCGGTCATCAAGCCCTCAGAGGTGAGTTCTCATACCTCTGCGCTGATCAGTAAGATAATTACTGAAAATTTTGACGAACAGTATCTAACTGTATACGAAGGGGAAGCGGACACGACCCAGACCTTATTAAAACAGGGATTCGATCATTGTTTCTTTACTGGAAGCACTGAAGTAGGCAAAAAAATCATGCAGACTGCCAGTGAGACACTTACTCCAGTCACTCTTGAATTGGGTGGAAAAAGCCCCTGTGTCGTGACGGAGGATGCAGACATTGTGAAGGCTGCCTGTCGTATCGTATGGGGTAAGTTTGTCAATGCAGGACAGACGTGTATTGCTCCTGATTTCGTCCTGGTGCACGAATCTGTTAAACATAGACTGATCCTTATGATCCAAGAGGTCCTCAGACGCTTCTACGGAGAACAGCCTTTAGAAAATGATGACTATGCTCGTATTATTACTGAAAAACACTTTGATCGACTTGTTGGGCTTATGGATAATGAATCTATTCTTCATGGAGGAGAATACAGCAGAGACACCCTATCTATTGCCCCTACATTGGTTGACGATCCAGACTGGGACAGTCAGATTATGACGGAGGAAATTTTCGGGCCGCTTCTACCGATTATTGGGTATGACTCAATCGTCGATACAGTCCATACTCTCCAGGACCGTCCTAAACCACTGGCTTTCTATCTTTTTACTGAATCTGAGGTTTATAAGGAGTTCGTTATGGGATCTCTGTCATTTGGCGGAGGTTGCATCAATGATACACTGATTCACTTCGCCAATCTTAATATGCCGTTCGGCGGAGTCGGCCATAGCGGTATGGGGAATTACCATGGAAAATATAGTTTCGATACATTTACCCATTCTAAAAGCGTGACTGAAAAGACAACACTGTTCGATATTCCTCTACGGTACCCTCCATACAGTAGTAAGGTGATGGACTGGCTTAAAAAGATGATGTAATTTTTTCAATTAAATAGTATATAGGCGTGGCCGCTAATGGTCACGCCTGTTTGTTATAATGCTACGGATTAAATAATTAATGTTTATCGTTAATTTATTGTTGACAGTCATTAGTTTCAAGGAGTATGATATAGCCATCAAAGAAAAAAGTGGTTTCCAAATATGAATATCAAAAAGTTTCAGTTCATCTGTCGTTTTACATCTGTGATCACTAGTGTTGCATAAAACTTAGAGTAAATGATTTTCACACATTGTTACTTTCATCACAAGTATTTTTCGTTAAAATTTCCAAAAAAGTCAATTGC
>NZ_BAAADA010000142.1:0-10571 GCF_039522005.1 Alkalibacterium indicireducens | reverse complement strand
CTTCTTTCTTTTTGTCTACTTTAATTTCTTGCCCTACTATTTTACTTTCCGACAACTATTTTACACATAGATACTGTTGCTACAGCAGTTGGAGCAATCTTTGGAACGTCACCTGTTACGACATTTGTTGAAAGTGCAGCGGGAATCGGTGCTGGCGGGCGGACTGGGCTGACCAGCTTGACAACTGCTACTATGTTCCTTCTTACAGCTTTTATTGCACCAGTGATTTCAGTCGTTCCTGGAGCTGCCACAGCGCCAGCACTAATCGTAGTCGGTATTCTGATGCTGTCTGCATTTGCAGAAATTGACTGGAACAACCTTGAAGAAGCAGTACCTGCATTTTTCGCTTCTCTGTTCATGGGGTTCACCTACAGCATCTCATACGGAATTGCAGCAGGCTTCCTGTTCTACATCATCACCAAAGCAGTTAAAGGGAAAGCAAGCGTTGTTCACCCGGTTCTTTGGGCGACAACAGCTCTATTCATCGTCAACTTTATTGTCATGGGTATGCTTTAAAAAATATAATCTAATATAGTTGAATGTCACTGGGAAGAATCTGAAGAGTCTACCAGTGGCATTTTTGTTTTATCACGACTGTAAGGGGCCAAGGGATACCTTAACGGTTGTGGCTGGGAAGTAGTAGAATGAGCGTATAAAATATCCGATCAGACGTCGATATGAATCCATACTCAGACTTGAATGCTGAGTAAGGAAGTCAGATATTCAGATAAAAGACAGGCGCTGCTTTTCAGAGAAATCGGATAAGTGACGTTCTGGACAGAGGTGATGTAGAAGTTGTCCATTTCTTATTTTTACGCATAGTAAAAACTCCTAATAAAGCAGTAGAATTTTTAATATTTCTAATGAATACTTTATTAGGAGCATATCCGAAGATATTAGCAGTTAATTGGTCTTTTGTCAGTTCACTTGAACATTAAACTATTCGTATCTCAACGCATCAATCGGGTTGAGTCTAGCCGCTTTACGTGCCGGATAAATTCCGAAGAATACACCGACAGCAGTAGAGAAGAGCAGCACTAGCGCCACACTGCCCAGTGTAATAATCGGAACAATATCAAGGGCTCCTGCGATGATGTTGGACAGGATAATGCCTAATGTGAGTCCGATCATTCCACCAATAAGGCTTAGAATGATCGATTCCATCAGGAACTGAACCAGGATCGTACGCGTCGTAGCGCCCAAGGCTTTTCTGGTACCAATTTCTCTAGTCCGTTCGGTAACAGATACAAGCATGATATTCATTACTCCAATACCACCGACCAGCAGAGCGATAGCAGCCACTGCGGCAATGAAGTTAATGAACAGGCTTAACACGTTGTTGACCTGATCCAGCGCTTGAAGGAAATTAGTTGCGTTATATACATTATCTCCAACTGCATTATTTCTCAGTTCGAGAAGTCTGACGACCTGACTTGATACAGTATCAATCTGATCAGTACTCTCGACCTCTATGGAAACTGAATCCATTCCAGCCATCTGAGGCACCTGATTGCCCAACGTAGACTGAGGCATAGCTGCAAACAATGGAATCTGACTGGTATCGAAAGCACCTTGCATATCTCCAAAAGATCCTTCGACCACACCGACAATTCTAAGGTTCATCTGGCTTTGAGCAACCGTGACGCGCAGCGTCTCACCGATCACATCTGTAGTTCCGAATAAAGCTTCTGCACCGTCTTCGTCTATCACGACGACATCCTGAGATTCGTCAAAATCAACCTGATTGAAGTAACGTCCTTCAACTAATGTCGAGCTCATCGACTGACTGACATATTGAAGATCTGGTGTACCGTAAGATATGATGGCCTGCCGTGATTCATCGTCTGAAGAAATGTTTCCGGACGTCGTTTCGTTAGGTGAGATGTAGCGAATTTCATCAATTGAATCGCTTAATACATTCAGATCTTCATTGGATATCAAGTCTCCTGACTGTTCAGGATCGTTCGCATTCAGACTGATCGTGGTTGCTCCAATATCGCTGAAGGTTCGCGTGATTTCATCTGCTGCTCCGTTACCAACTGCCAGAATCGCAATAACTGAGGCAATTCCGATTATTATCCCGAGCATGGTCAGAAAGGAGCGCATTTTATTGGCAAAGATACTATCTATAGCCATTTTCAGATTTTCTTTTATGAACATTTACTCCACCTCCCGCTTCGGTATCTGTTTAGGAGTCAGCTGTTCATCTTTTTTCATCACACCGTCTCTAAAATGAACAATACGTTTTGTGTATTCTGCCATTTCAGGTTCGTGAGTAACCATAACGATCGTCGTGCCTTCATCGTTCAACTCCTGAAAAATTCTCATAATATCCTCAGTGGTTTTAGAATCCAGGTTTCCTGTAGGTTCATCAGCCATAAGAACAGATGGTTCATTAACAATTGCACGGGCAATTGCTACACGCTGTTTCTGACCGCCAGATATTTCGTTAGTTAAATGTTCCAGGCGATTGCCCAGACCGACTTTTTCGAGGGCTTCTGTTGCTCGTCTACGTCTTTCTTTATATGGAACTTTTCCATATACTAGGGGAAGCATGACATTTTCGAGGACATTCATTCTAGCCATAAGATTGAATGACTGAAAAATGAAACCGATCTCTTTATTTCTTATTCCCGCAAGCTCCGCATCCGACAAATCGGACACATCCGTACCGTTGAGCAGATAACGGCCACTGTCAAATCGGTCCAGGAGTCCAAGAATATTCATCAGCGTGGATTTTCCGGAGCCACTAGGTCCCATAATCGAGGTGAACTCGCCTTCCTGGATTTTAAGAGAAACCTTGTCCAGTGCACGTACGGTTTCTCCGCCCATTTTATAAATCTTTTCAACATCAGTGATTTCTATCATGAGCACACCTCCTCATTACTCGTCTATTTCCACTTCTGCTCCATCTTCAAGATCTTCGCCAGGAGAAAGAACAACTTGGTCGCCTTCACTTAACCCGTCAGTTACTTGAATACGCGCGTCAGACTGTATCCCTGTTTCGATCATGACTTCGCTGACCTGACCATCTGTTACGATGTATACATAGGGTTCGTTGTCCTGATTATAATTTAGCGCTTCAATAGGAATGACAAGTGCATTTTCAGCAGAATCTACTATAATATCCACATCGATTTCAAATCCGGCAATCAGATCATCTGTATCAGAATCGAAAGCAATCGTCGCTCCTAGGCTGATAGAAGAGCCCATCTGAGTCTGTTCTGACGTAGCTACCGGATCTATGGATGATACTGTCCCCTTATAAAAAGTATCAGCATATTCCATTTCAACAGCCTGATCGACATCTACTAGCGCAGCATCTGAGCGTGATAACTGAACGGCAACTTGAAGGTCGTTCAGATCGGAAACAACTAGCGACGGCTGGCCCTGCTGAGCATTTACGTCAACTTCCTCTTCGGTCACATTGACTTCCGTTACTGTTCCATTGAAATTAGCGGTGAAGCTTGTTCCATCGACGTAATTGACAAGGGTATCGCCCTCTTCGACTGAATCTCCTACAGAAACATTCAGTTCTGAAACGACACCCTGGCCGACAATCTCCTGAGACTGAGATGGTTCGATGATGCCTGTCGTTACCACGACTTCTGTAATGTCACTTTCTTCCACTTCAGCTATCCGCACTGTAACTGTATCGTCTTTCTGAGTAGTGTTGTAGATGCTGAAACCTACAAAACCTAAAAATAGCAGGAAAACAATGATTACTACCCACTTCTTTCCTTTCATATCATCTTCGTCCTTTCTATATTAAAGTACATTTTAGACACAATTTTAATTATACAGGTAGGCATAGACCTTTTCTATGAATAAGAGTGGAAGTCATGAAAATTTCAACGTTTAACGCTTTCGCATACGTATGCAGCGAGATGGGATTTTGTGCCACAGAAAGTGTATGTGGTAAACTATGCTTAGCTGAAGAAGAGACTGGAAAGAGCTACGGGGAGGAAATCTGGCATGAAAAAGAAAGTATTCGTAGTTGGAGATGTCCACGGTCAATATGACATGTTCATAAAGCTGCTGACACACTGGAAAGAGGAAGAAGAACAACTCATTTTGCTGGGGGATCTGGGAGACAGAGGGGAAAATCCAAAAGCCTGTTTTGGGCTGGCACGCGATCTGGTTGAGAATAAGGGAGCGGTCTGTTTGAAAGGAAATCATGAAGACATGCTGCTGGACTTTTTAAATAGCCCGCAACATTCAGCTGCCCTTTACGATATGAATGGGGGAATGGTGACTGTGCAGTCTTTTCTCGATATAAAGGAAGGACAGTATGATGCGGTTGAGCTGTCCGAAAGCGTAAAATCTCAGGAGCCCTGGTTGAAGCCATTCATCGAGTCCCTGCCATTGAAATATGAATGGGAAGATTATGTATTTACTCATGCTGGTGTGAATCTTACATTGAAGGACTGGACTGACACTTCTGACCGGGATTACGTCTGGATCAGAGAAGGGTTCTTTGATCAGCCTAATGACACTGATAAGACCTTTGTATTCGGCCATACCGTTACAGCAATGCTTCATGAAGAACGGTCGAACACAGATATCTGGCTGTCGGGGGATGGTAAGATCGGACTGGACGGAGGAGCTGTTTATGGCGGAACGCTTCACGGAGTGGTTTTCGATAAAGACGGCATCGTTGAGCAATATAAAGTCAGTAACACTGGATATGCATTCAGCCAGTTTTTCGGAGGGAATTAAAACAAAGTATGAAGATAGCGACAGTATCTGATCTGCATATCGATCGTAATGATGCATTTATCGAATGGGATCTGGAAAAACAGCTGACAGACAGGCTGTATGAGCACAAGGTGGACTGCCTGGTGATTGCAGGAGATGTGTCGAACCATTACGACACCACACACCGGTTTCTTAAAAAACTAGAAGAGATAAGCGGCATTCCGGTGCTGTTTGTTCCAGGGAATCATGACTACTGGGCGAGAGACCATGATATAGTAAATACGAATGAAATCGATCAGTTCTTTAACCGGCAGTCCTATTCACTTGTCGGTCGTCCTAAATTATTCGGAGACGATCTTGCTGTGGTCGGAACACCCGGATGGTATGATTACGGTTATGGCAACCATGAAAAGTACAGCAAGGAAGACTTTGAAAAGAAGCAGTATGGATTTGCCTCCTGGAATGATCGACACTACGTTAATTGGGGGCGATCGGATCAGACCGTCAGTCAGGATATGCTGGATCAGCTGCTGCAGGATCTCGAGGCAGTAAAAGACAGACAAGTCATTTTAATGACCCATGTGGCGACTCATCCTGAATTTGTCATTCCGCTACCACACCGGGTTTATAATTATGCCAACGCCTTTCTCGGTGCTAGAGCTTATGAGAAACTGTACGATCTTTATCCAAATATCACATACAGCATCATGGGACATGTGCATCTGAGAAAAACTGTCAGAGATGAACGACGGACATTTATAAGTGCCTGTGTGGGCAATCATAAACACTGGAAAATAAAGGACTTTACGACACAATTGAATAAAAGCATGGTGACCTTCACCACCAGCTGACGGACGGACAGGGGCTATCAATTTCAGATAATCCAGTTCGTTCGTTTTATTTTTATGTTAAAATAGATGGGATGAAGACTTAGAGGAGATGACCGTTTTGACAGATACACCTAAAGAACAGATCATACAACTTTTAAATAAAGAATTGACCGATTATTCGAAAAAGCAGATTCTATCCGTTTTGGACTTGCTTCAAGATGGCAACACTGTTCCGTTTATTGCCCGTTACCGGAAAGAAGTGACTGGATCACTTGATGAAGTACAGATCAGGGAGATTGAAGAACGCCATACTTACCTGACCAATCTAGAAAAACGAAAAAGCGATGTTCTTGCTTCGATCGAGGAGCAAGGTAAGCTGACACCGGAACTGGAAAAGGACATTAAAGCAGCTACTCAAATGCAGCGTGTTGAAGACTTGTACCGTCCGTATAAACAGAAGCGCCGTACAAAAGCTACGATTGCTAAGGAGCAGGGACTTGAACCTTTGGCGGAATGGATTCTGACTTTTCCTGCAGGTGATATTGAAGGTGAAGCCAGCCGGTTTATCGATGAAGAAAAAGGGGTTGAAACCGTTGAAGATGTGCTCAACGGTGTGCATGAAATTCTTGCTGAGTATATTTCTGACAACCCGACATACCGGACATGGATCAGAGAGTATACTTTCAACAATGGAACCGTTGAGTCCAGAGTAAAAGACAAGTCCCTGGATGAAAAAGGTGTCTATGAAATGTACTATGAGTATTCTGAAACAGTCAAGTCACTGGTGTCTCACCGCATTCTGGCATTGAATCGTGGGGAAAAAGAAGAGGTGCTGTCGGTATCGATCGACAGTGACGAAGACCGTATCTACGGGTATATGATGAAGCAGGAGCTGCCGGATGGGAAATCGACACCGGCAACAAATAAAGTGAAAGAAGCTATCAGTGATGCGTATAAACGTTTCATTGGTCCGGCTATCGAACGCGATATCCGAAATGAATTGACTGAAAAAGCAGAAGATCAGGCCATCGAAGTGTTCGGTGAAAACTTGAGTAACCTCCTGTTGCAGGCCCCACTGAAAGATCAGACCATTCTTGGGCTGGATCCCGCCTACCGTACAGGATGTAAACTAGCCGTCATCGATGCGACAGGAAAAGTATTGGCGATCGATGTCATTTATCCACATAAACCGGCTTCGGGTAGGAAACGTGAGGAAGCAGCCGGGAAATTTCTGAATATGGTGAAAAAGTATGATGTTGATACCATCGCTATTGGAAATGGGACAGCCAGTAGGGAATCTGAAACCTTTGTCGCTGAACAATTGAAATCAGTCGACCGCCAAGTGGCTTATGTCATTGTCAACGAAGCAGGTGCCTCTGTATATTCAGCGAGTGAGGAAGCCCGTAGAGAATTTCCGGATTTCCAGGTCGAAGAACGGAGTGCGGTCAGTATCGCGAGACGTCTGCAGGATCCCCTGGCAGAACTGGTGAAAATCGATCCGAAATCAATCGGTGTCGGGCAGTATCAGCATGACGTGTCTCAGAAAAAATTGACGGAACAACTGGATTTTGTAATCGAAACAGTCGTGAACCAGGTCGGTGTCAATGTAAACACAGCCAGTGCAGCACTCTTAAAACATATTTCCGGTCTGACAAAAACCACTGCAGAAAATGTCGTGACGTATAGAGAAGAGAACGGAAAATTTACTAGCCGTTCTCAGCTGAAAAAAGTCAAACGGCTGGGACCTAAAGCCTTCGAACAGGCTGTCGGATTCCTCCGTATTCCGGATGGTAAAGAACCTTTCGACAATACCGGCATTCACCCGGAAACCTACAAGCAGGCTGAAACAATCTTATCTATGGCAGGAGTATCTAAAGCTGATCTTGGATCTGATGATCTAAATAATCGCATCAGAATGCTTGATGTCAGTAAAGTGCTCGACGAAACTGGACTGGGTCAGGAAACTTATGAAGATATCCTGAATGCTCTAGTTGCACCTGGGCGTGATATGCGTGATGATATGCCTGCACCGCTGCTGCGCACGGACGTACTGACCATGGAAGATCTAAAAGAAGGCATGGAACTAGAAGGGACCGTCAGGAACGTGGTGGACTTCGGGGCCTTCGTGGATATTGGAGTGAAACAGGACGGTCTCGTTCATATTTCTAAACTGAGTAACAAATTCGTCAAGCATCCTAAAGATGTCGTTGCTGTTGGAGATATTGTCAAAGTATGGATCGAATCAGTGGACTTGAAAAAAGGGCGTATTGCTTTGACAATGGTAAATAAATAACAGGGTAAATTAGGATGTATGAGTGAAGAAACGGAGTGGGCAGTCAACATGCCGTTTCTTCCTTCTGTATGGGGGAGTGCATATGAACCAGAAAGAACTGCAGCAGCTGGTCGAAACGATTTCCTTGAACGATTTCGGTAAACCCTTCAGACACCAAGCTGCATTTAACAGCCGACTGCGTACTACAGGTGGACGCTATCATATGAAAAGTCACAATCTCGACTTTAACCCTAAAGTAATCGATAAGCTGGGTGAAGAGATTTTTATTGGAATAGTCAGGCACGAACTCTGTCATTATCATCTTCACCTTGAAGGCCGGGGCTATCAGCATAAAGATCGTGACTTCAAGCTGTTACTTAAGCAAGTAGGTGGCTTAAGGTTTGTCCCTTCGCTGAAAGAAGAAAAAGTCGTCCAGTACTGGGAATATCGGTGCACATCTTGTGACAGCCTGATCCACAGACAGCGTCGATTCAACATGAGTAAATATGTCTGTGCCAGATGTAAAGGCAACTTTGAACTGAAAGGCAGAATCGAACGGAAAACAGCGGTGAATTAAGTGTATAGAATGTTAAGAGGCTCCTAACTGATCGGTAAGTATCCGCTCAGCTAGGAGTTTTTCGATTAAAGGTGCCACTTTTTATAAATAAGGAAGAGAAAAGGTGGAAATATGTGGGATCCACATATTAACTTGGAACAGACCCATCTCTCTACTAAAGAAAAAGGGTGTGGGAAATGGTCCATAAACCGTTATATGACCCATTCGTCCATTATAATAAGACTTGAATGGGTCAAATATGACTATATGGTACATTCGCCTTAAATAAAACAAGCCCAATAGACCATGTATCTATATTTGACCCATTGGTAGATAGGAAAGCCTAACTAATCTACATAAAAAAAGATTAGTCGGCTCATAAAGTGATACCGAGCTGATCTTTTTTTGATTCAGGACAGGCGAATGCCGGCTTTTTTAAATGAGTCTTCGAGTTTTGTAAGGTCCCCGTCAAAGACATGACCGTTCATGCCTAATTTTGCTGCCCCTTCAATGTTCATCGCCAGGTCGTCGATGAAGAAACAGTCAGCTGGATTGAGATCAAAGTGAGCAAAGAACTGTTCATAAATAATCGTGTCAGGCTTGATGCATTTCCAGTCAGAAGACAGGAAGAGTCCGTCAAATAATTCAATGCCTGGGATGACAGCCTTGAACTGGTGAAAGTCCTGAGACACATTAGATAGCAGTAAGAGCTGGTACCCGTTAGTTTTCAGTTTATGTAGGATTTCTTCCATCCCGGCAATCGGCATCATGTTTTCGAACCATGTATCCATCAGACGGGGAATAGATGGCTTCAAGTCTTCAGGGACCCGATCCTGTGCAGTCGCGATAAGTTTTTCTTTTGTAATGGTCCCTCTATCGTAATCCAACCATTCATCCGACAGAAAAATGGCATCGAGCAGGAGCTGCTGAGACGTTTCGTCTTCAGTAAACGATTTAATGAATTCTGTGGGCGCGTAACGAATCAGAACATTACCCATATCAAAAACTACCGTATTGATCATGTGTTTTCCTCCTAAAATCTTTATATCTTTAAGATAACATACCGGGATAAGGAAGTAGAGCACAAGTTATATCTGTTCAGTATATTGACATTTTACTCAAACATTGATATGATAGCTTCTGTTGAGAAAATAGCGCACGTGGCGGAATGGTAGACGCGTCAGCTTGAGGGGCTGGTGGGGCGATGCCCCGTGGAGGTTCGAGTCCTCTCGTGCGCATCCTATGAAAAATGCAAGTGAGTGTGTCTCTGAAATGAGGATGTCAAATCCTTATTTTCATGTGACCTCACTTGCATTTTTATTTATACCACAAAAGGCCTTTAGCGAGACACTATCTCACTAAAGGCCTTTTGTCCTGCACTAATGCTACAATAGAGCATTAAAGTGCGTTCCCTTATTAATATTACGGTGTAACATCCCAGATTCCTTTTTCACCTGAAAAAGAAAATAAAGGTTCCCACTCGACTTCTATAGTTTCGCCATTTACTGCGTAATGTGCTACGCCATCAGTTGAGCGTCCGCTTGAAACAGAACCCATTGAATTGTCGTTCGGGTATGTATCTGCTTGGGAGCCGTCCACATAAACATCAAAATCCATACCATATCCATAGTCGTCATCTGTGTCGTTTTCAAGTGTGTAATAAATAGCAATGACATGTTCGGGCTCATCTTCTTCGAACTGGTTTCGTTCGTCAGTGAACTCTGCATTGGTGATGGTCATCGTTATATCATCAATTGTGATAGACTCTCCAATTGACAGTAATTCAGACTCTTCAGGCTCCACTTCCACTTCAGCTGTTTCTTCTTCAGTATCTGCCTCTTCACCGACCTCTTCTGACTCGGTTGCTTCTGCTTCAGTGTCGTCTTCAACAGCTGCTGAATCGTCATCATCTGCTGGAGTATCTACATCGTCACAAGCTGCTAGTAAAAATGCGCTTGCAGAAATTAAAGCCAATAATTTCTTCATTTCCATCTACTTTTCCTCCTCGTAAGTTATACCGTTTTGGTTGACAGGGTAGAAACTGACGTAGTGAGTATGTCTTCTTGCCCACGACTTACTGTAAGACCAGAACCCTATCATAGCGAAAATAATCCTACAGCAATATATATTAATAAATATTTAATTACTCAAGTTTCGCACCCTAATAAATGCTTCACAATCCTATCGGATTAACCCTCACCAAAGAAATTACGCA
>NZ_BAAADA010000141.1:0-2638 GCF_039522005.1 Alkalibacterium indicireducens | reverse complement strand
CTAGATTAAGGGTCTTCTTTCTTTTTGTCTAGGTCGAATTTCCCCTCTTCCGACATTAATTTTACACATAGGAATATGGAATTTTTGACATTCAATAACACATGACAATCTGGCCAGGCCAGATTTTACATCATTGAAACACTCTCAGTATAGTTCAGCGCCCAACGAGTCTTCTGAACTCTATTCTAGTGCTCTCAGAATGTAGTTCGGGCCATCCTGATCGTGCTAAACTCAATCGGCCAGCCGTCCGATGTAGTTCAGACTACTTTCTTCCGCACGAACTAGACTCTACCTGCATCATAATGAAGTTCATACACAAAATCCGTGCTGAACTTCACTAGCTACTGTTGATCAAACCTAAAAGCTTAAACTGACAATCTGGCCAGGCCAGATTTTACATCATTGAAACACTCTCAGTATAGTTCAGCGCCCAACGAGTCTTCTGAACTCTATTCTAGTGCTCTCAGAATGTAGTTCAGGCCAACATACTCGTGCTAAACTCAATCGGCCAGCCGTCCGGTGTAGTTCAGACCACTTTCTTCTGCACGAACTAGACTTTATCTGCATCATAATGAAGTTCATACACAAAATCCGTGCTGAACTTCACTAGCTACTGTTGATCAAACCTAAAAGCTTAAACTGACAATCTGGCCAGGCCAGATTTTACTTCATTGAAACACTCCCAGTATAGTTCAGCGCACAACGAGTCTTCTGAACTCCATTTTTGTGCTCTCAGAATGTAGTTCAGGCCATCCTGATCGTGTTAAACTCAATCGGCCAGCCATCCGGTGTAGTTCAGACTACTTTCTTCCGCACGAACTAGACTCTACCTGCATCATAATGAAGTTCATACACAAAATCCGTGCTGAACTTCACTAGCTACTGTTGATCAAACCTAAAAGCTTAAACTGACAATCTGGCCAGGCCAGATTTTACATCATTGAAACACTCCCAGTATAGTTCAGCGCCCAACGAGCTTTCTGTACTCCATTTTTGTGCTCTCAGAATGTAGTTCGGGCCATCCTGATCGTGCTAAACTCAACCGGCCAGCCGTCCGATGTAGTTCAGACCACTTTCTTCCGCACGAACTAGACTCTACCTGCATCATAATGAAGTTCATTACACCAAAAGATACAGAAATCAAGCCACGCCCAAAACAGACAAAAACTCCCAGCTGATTCCGATAATTCCAGCTGGGAGTTAATTACTTTTCTATTCTACTAGGCCAACATCACTCGGAAGGCGGTTGATGACAGTGTCCAGATGGAAATTGCCATCTCCCAGTTCTTCTTCAAATTCTTCCAGTACATCAATGTCGTTGAAGTGCCACCACTCTGAAGCGATCGGTATCAGATCAGCTTCAAACATGTAGGCTTCCAGTCGTATAGCCTCTTCGTTGACATGATTCATATACGGAATGTCCTGCCAGCCGACCCGGTCTCTGGCAGCAATTGGTCGCTCCAGCTTAGCTGATGCCGTACTTAATTCAAATATTGGAGAATACATTTCGTATATGGCATATTCGGTCACTTGCGGAACAATATAATGATCAATGATCCGTTCCTCTAGCGACTCCACTCGAGCCAGGGTCAGATCTACTGCCAGACCTCTTTGGTGATTGGATACCCCTTCGTTGATGAACCAGTTCATTGTCCATGGCGCTTCAGTTAGACCGTGCATGACTTCCTCGTTCTGCTCAGCCAGTTCCGATAATTGTTCGTTGACCAGAACTTGGGCTGTGCTTGGTCTGAATGCTTCCATGATGACAAGCGTTTCGTTATTTTCTAAAGCAGCCTGCTGAGCCTCAGCAATTTTATGAGCTGTACTGTAGATAATCGGCATGATGAACTCTTCCCTATCCAGGCGCTCATTCATTCCATACCCCTCATATAGTACTTCTCCTGTAATTCCGGGTATATCGGTGTATGAAGAACGGAAAATCGACCCGTAGGTATTCGGATTATCGTAGATGGCTGAAGGAAGCACATCCGGCAAGTTAATGAACGCCAGCTGATTAGACAGCCAGCCTTCCTGATCTTCAGTTTGTACGTGCCACCAGTTACCTTGCTCCTCAATAATATAAAACGGCGTGCCCGCAGGTAAAATTGTCAAGGATTCGGCATCTTCTGAGGCCGTTTCGCGCAAGTGGGTATTTACTGAAGTGAACCCACCCGCTCCTGTCACAGGAAGGTCAAACATGCTTTCCTCATAACGCGTGACAACCTGTTCTTCGGGTTCTTCCCCTGCCGGTTCTTCTTGGTCTGTATCTTCCGGTTCTTCATCAGTATCCGGTTCAGCCGGCTGTTCCTGTTCCTGCTCTGCCCCTTCATCCGGATCGGGGAATCCAGGTGAGGTTCTGTTCCAGAGGACAGCGATCACGCTTACCAGAATTATGAGCCCTACCAGCAGTGAGACTACAAGTGGTTTGTTTCTATTCATAAAGATAACTCCTTTGTATGTAAAGCGTAACGGTTACGTTTTTTTAGCATACCCTAAGTTTATTTTGTAGTCAATCGTATAATGTAAAACTAGACAATTATGTCACGCATTTGATTCTAGATACTTTTTACTCAAGTTTCGCACCCTAATAAATGCTTCACAATCCTATCGGATTAACCCTCACCAAAGAAATTACGCA
>NZ_BAAADA010000140.1:371-714 GCF_039522005.1 Alkalibacterium indicireducens | reverse complement strand
GCTTTTATGGAGAAAAAAGAAAACTTAGTTTTCATTGGAAACCCTGGTGTAGGGAAAACACACCTTGTCATCGCATTAGGCATTGAAGCATGTCATCAAGGCTACCGTACGCTGTTTATCAGTTGTCATGAATTACTTTTACGTCTTCGTTCTGCCTTTGAAAAAGGGACCGTTGAACGTGTTCTTAAACGATATGCCAAGTATGATCTTTTGATCATTGATGAAATAGGTTATTTACCAATTCAAAAAGTTGAAGCTAACCTCTTCTTTCAACTATTAACGATGCGTTACGAAAAGAAATCAACAATGATTACGACAAATATTATCTTATCTCGATGGGGGG
>NZ_BAAADA010000140.1:0-326 GCF_039522005.1 Alkalibacterium indicireducens | reverse complement strand
GATTACTGGAAAATCATATCGTATGAAAGGAAAAATATAAATGGACTTCTAAATTAGACTGTCAAAAACCTACATTTTTATTCTGTCATAAACCTACAATTTTATACTGTCCTTGACATGATGTCTAAGGGAGAGCAGAAGTCGTCGTCAATGCAGGAATAAAAAGGGGGTAGTTTAGTTTGGTAATCATCTCAATGCATCTGATCCGGATGCTCGTATAACATCTACGTTGACTGAAGTTGGAATTATAGAAGTTGAGTGAACTAGGAAACTCCAAGGAATAATTGGGGGAATAGCTCTTAAATGAGCATACAATTGATTGGTTT
>NZ_BAAADA010000139.1:0-5405 GCF_039522005.1 Alkalibacterium indicireducens | reverse complement strand
TCATCCAACCCCATTATAAAGGACTTTTTTATATCATGAAACAGTTAAATTTTTAATGCAACACTAGTGATATTTTTAGGTATCTAAATTACTGAAAAATATTATTCGAAGACATGCTCTTTTCTTTCACGGTCAGTAAATAGTTTGTTATACTTATTTAAGAACCTAATTTAAGAAGGAGGTCCCTGAATGACTGATAAATTAATTCTGGGAACGTATACCAAAAGAGAAAGTAAAGGGATTTACAGCATAGAACTCAACACTGAAACAAAACAGCTTGGGAACCTCAAGCATGAAGCTTCGTTAGGCAGCCCAACTTATCTTGACGGATCTGAGGATTACAGCCTGCTGTTTTCTGTTACCAAAAAGGATAACGGAACAGGTGGCATTGCTTCATTCAAACAGTCCGATTCCGGTGAATATGAGCTTGTAGATGAATGGCTCGAAGAAGGCGCTCCTCCCTGTTATGTAGCTTATGATGAAGATAAGGGGCTCCTCTATACTGCCAATTATCATAAAGGAGAAGTTGCTGTCATCAAAGTTTCTGATAAAGGCAAACTGGAACTACTGGATAAATCAGTGCATTCAGGTCGATCCGCCCATGAAAATCAGGATGGCCCTCATGCTCACTACTTCGATCTGACTCCAGACAAGAAGTATCTGGTGGCCTGTGATCTCGGAACAGACCAAGTTTACACTTATTCTCTTACAGAAAATAATGAGCTGACAGAAGTGGCAGTTTTTGAAACAGCTCCCGGCACTGGGCCGCGTCATATAGCCTTTCATCCTGATCAAGCTGTTGCCTACGTTTTTGGAGAACTTAGCAGTGAGGTTCTGACTCTGTCTTACGATTCTGAATACGGCTCTTTCAGTCACCTTCAGACAGTTTCTTCTATTCCTGAAGACCATACAGCTTTCAACGGTGGAGCAGCGATAAGAGTTTCTTCAGACGGCCGATTCGTTTATGCATCAAACCGCGGACACGACTCCATTGCCATATTTTCTATCAATGTGGACGGTACGTTGACGCTGAATGACTATGTACCGACTGAAGGAGAGATTCCACGTGACTTTAATCTGGACCCAACGGAATCTTATGTCGTCGTCGGGCACCAGGATACTGATAACCTGACTTTATTTGAACGAGACGCTTCTGATGGAAGCCTGACCTTGCTTCAAAAAGATGTCTACGCCCCTGAAGTCATCTGCGTTCAGTTCGTATAAGTCGATTGATCCTGATACAAACAATTCATTTGAAAGAGAGGCGTTCCCTCTCTTTTTTATTGTATTGATTTTATTCTTCAGAATTTGATATACAAAAATCGGCTCTATCACTTCTTGCCATTTATAGGTCTCAAAACAGGAGGATTGTTCAAAAACTGGAAAGAATCTTGAATTCAGAATATACTTAACTAAGTACCATTACATTATGACTACGAAAAGGAGTATCTCCCTCATGCATCATTTTAAAACATCCGACTTATCTGCCAAACAGCAGTATAAATTTCTAACCGGCAGCGTAATTCCCAGACCAATTGCCTGGATTACATCACTTAATGAAGAAGATGACATTGTTAATGCTGCCCCCTTCAGTTTCTTTAGTGTAGCGTCCAATCAGATCCCACTTCTTACTGTCTCTATCCTGCGCTCAAACGGAAAAGCTAAAGACACAGCTTTGAACATCATCGATCAGAAAGAAGCTGTCGTTCATATCGTGAGTAAATCACTAACTACAGATATGAATGAGACATCTGCTCCTCTTGCCTCTGATGAGAGCGAGCTGGACCGGACAGATCTCTCATTAGTCGACAGTTCGTCCGTTAAAGTCCCTGGAATCAGAGAAGCCCTGATCCGCTTTGAAACCACTCTGTATCAGCATATTCCCATCGTAGACGAATCTGGAGAGGTTGTAACCGACCACTTCCTTCTTAAAGTGACCGATGTGCACATCGATCCAGCCGTATATGATTCTGAGAAGGAATATATCCTCCCCGAACACCTTGAACCAGTGGCTCGATTGTCTGGAAATGCCTATTCTGAAATAGGAAAAGTATTTACCATTGTTCGGCCACAGAACTGATTGAGCATTAGTCAGATTTATCTCGCTGATTCTGAATGTAAATTTTCCGATCAGCTGAACTGCCTGGCACAAATGTGATGAACGCTGGTATTTATACACACTAGAGATCAAAAAAAAAGCCTCAAGAATATCCTTTCCGAGGCTTTTTTAGTGTGTTATTTAGAAGAAACAGAACCGATTTCTGCGCCTTTTTGGGTTTCTCCAGTAGTTGACAGGTCATAATCTCCTACTTGATCCATGTTGGTGAAAACGATGATGACTGTGTTTTCTTTACCGGCAGCTTTCAGGCCTTCAAGGTCTACTGTAGAAATTTTAGTTTCCGGTGTAACCGTGTCGCCTTCTTTGACTAAAGTGTCAAATGGTCCGCCTTCAAGTTCTACAGTGTCGATACCGATGTGAATCAGAACTTCTATGCCGTTATCCAGCTCAAGTCCAACTGCGTGCTGAGTCGGAAAGACACTGACAACCTTACCTGAAGCTGGTGAATAGATGTCGCCATCGCTTGGTACAACACCAAACCCGTCTCCCATCATTTTCTGTGAAAAGACCGGATCATCCACTTCATCGATTGGAATAACTTTTCCATTAACAGGGTTGCTTAATACGACTTTCGTTTCTTTAGGTTCATTCCCTTTTCCTTTTAAAAAGTCAAATACTCCCATATTTCTCCCTACTTTCTTAATATTTTGTGCTGACAGTATACATAATTTCCTATACGTATTCTATAAATAATAGTAACACATCCTAGTGTAAACAAAAACTAAAAAGATTTTGTGATGAATTCTTCATATTCTTATGGTTTTTTAACGCCTGTTTTTGTTAAGATGGAAGAGTTGAATTTAACTAAAAGGAGATATGACTGTGTTATTAGAATTAATAAAGTCCATCATACTGGGCGTAGTACAAGGAATTACAGAATGGCTCCCTGTCAGCAGCACCGGACACATGATCCTGGTAGACGAGTTTCTCATACTTAATACTACTGACGAATTCAAGGAAATGTTCCTTGTAGTCATTCAGCTGGCTTCCATTATGGCGGTAGTTCTGCTTTATTTTAAAAAACTTAACCCCTTTGACTCAGGTAAAAATGATCTGCAGAAAAAAGAAACCTGGCATATTTGGTACAAAGTACTTATCGGTATCATTCCTGCAGGAGTATTCGGCATACTGTTTGAAGATGCCATCCATGACCTTTTCTATAACTGGATTACAGTAGCAGTAGCCCTCATCATCTATGGGGTCGCATTTATCGTAATAGAGAAACGTAATGAAGGAAAGATTCCAACTATAGCAACTTGGGAAGATTTAAATTATAAAGTCGCCCTCATGATTGGTTTCTTTCAGGTGCTTGCTCTGATTCCAGGTACATCCCGTTCAGGTGCAACTATTGTCGGGGCCATCCTTATTGGAACAGCCCGTCCGATTGCTGCTGAATATTCTTTCTTCCTGTCCATACCCGTGATGATGGGTGCAAGTCTGATCAAACTGCTGGGTTTCGGCTTTACTTTCACATTAGAAGAATTGCTCATTCTGATCGTCGGCTGTATTGTATCTTTCCTGGTATCAATCTTTGCAATCAAATTCCTAATGAACTATATCCGTCGAAATGACTTCAGCTCATTCGGCTGGTACAGGATAGCTGTAGGTTTCGTCGTCATCGGATACTTCTGGCTGATTGGGTAAATCATTTAGTTCTGTTCCTTTTTTCTTGCGATACGAGGACACATATGCCATAATGACTTTGAAAGATAATTGAATATCTCTTTCACTAGGGGAGCCGCTGACGGCTGAGAAAAGCAATGCTTTGACCCTTGGAACCTGATCTGGTTAACTCCAGCGTAGGGAAGTGGAGCTTAGATCATTATGTATGGAGTGTTTTAAACGACTCTCCAACGTTCATCATGACTTTTAAGTTATGCCGCCCTGCAGATTAGCAGAGCGGCTTTTTTTGCAGTCAGATAACTTAAATATATTGATGAAGTTAAATGCGTAGATCCATTCCCATTCTTCTCGCGCCCTTCACTTCCTGTATCAGTCCGCTTTTCTCAGTCGGTGTTCTTCTTGTTCGTCTTGTTCTTTTGGTTCGTCTGCCCGTCAGCTATAGTTCTTTTAAGCAGAGACCATAAAGTCCGCAAATTGTAATTACCATACTACTGGAGGCTAAACCATGTCATTTACCGAAGAATTAAGGCAAGAAGCTGATTCAATATTCCAGTCTATTTTCAGACATCCATTCGTACAAGGAATAGGATCTGGAAAGCTTGAAGCTGAACAGCTTATACACTATGTCAAACAGGATTTTGAATACTTAAATACCTTTAATCAAGTATACGGTATAGCTATTTCAAAAAGTGTACTTAGAGAAGATATGGCAGTTTTTAACAATCAGATCACTTTTATTCTGGATGCTGAAGTACATCCTCACACTAATTTCTGTCAGGTAGCTGGTGTCAGATACGAAGATTTGCAATACGAACCTCTAGCACCGTCTGCCCATCATTACACCCGTCACATGCTTGATGTCGCCCAGCGAGGAAGTTTTGGAGAGATCCTCGCTGTTCTGCTCCCTTGTCCGTGGACGTATCTGGAAATCGCTCATTACCTTAAAGAGAATTTTTCTATAGATGAGGCTCATCCTTTTGCTGAATGGATTTCCTTCTATGCAAAAAATGAAGTGGATACGATTATCAATACATTCAGAACACGTCTTGATGCTTATGCCGAAACAGCTTCTGACACTGAGAAAGCCATCATGAAGGAAGCTTTTGTCAAAAGCTGTCAGCTGGAATGGATGTTCTGGAATATGGCATATGAGATTGAAAAGTGGCCGGTCTGAGTAAGCGTTCTGAGTGAGGAAACAGGTGGAATTGACTTGGTCAGCTAGTTTACGACCCTACTCGAGGTCGAGATTGTAATTGAGTGTGTTCTAAGACTCATCATACAGCCTACTCATCCAATCCAAAAGCTAAAATGTCCATACCCATACACTAAATTTCTAATTTGAGTATAGAAAAAGCCGTCAAATCGAGTGGAAATTTCCCTGACTCGATTTGACGGCTTTTATTTTGACTAATCAGCACATGATGAAACAACCTAGAATTTTTCATATCACTGAATAAGGAATCCTTTTAACGTAATTCCGAAAGAAGTCTCCCACTTCTAAGCGTATGGGTGCGAAGCACCAGTGAAAGTGGGAGATGAATTTCGGTCAAGCGATAGCTTGAAGTGGTTAATCTGTCCTTTTTGTTGTATACTATCTCATCTTTAACACCCAAAACCCCGATAAATCCCTACACTAAGGGATTTACCGGGGTTTAAAAATGCT
>NZ_BAAADA010000138.1:0-7551 GCF_039522005.1 Alkalibacterium indicireducens | reverse complement strand
GAAAGTCAAAAACAATAAACTGCGTTTCAGATTTCTAGAATAAATTTCCGAGAATAGCTTTACACATACTCCCTTGTAGCAATGATTGACTAGGTTCACCGTATCCTTTATACTGAGGGATATAACCGACTATAATGAGTAATCTTAGGGGGAAAACGATGACTACAGGTACTGTTAAATGGTTTAACAATCAAAAAGGCTACGGGTTTATTCAATTTGGTGATGAGGAAGAAGTGTTCGTTCACTTCACAGGCATCACAATGGAAGGGTACAAAGCTCTTAATGAAGGTCAGACAGTCGAGTTCGATATCGTTGAAGGGTCACGCGGTCCTCAAGCTACAAATGTTACAGTCGTGGAAGCTGAATAATACATTTTACTTATACATAGAAATGAGGATCAGTTGCACAGAGGAACTGGTCTTTTTTCTACGTCATTTTTAAACAAATAATAATTAAGGAGAATCCAGGTATGCTTAAAATTTACAGTGATGCGGCTGTATCTCAGAAAAACCAACGTGCTGGCGCTGGCCTGGTAGTGGCTGGGGACGGTCTGCATGAACAGCTTAATGCCCCTCTCGAAAACTGTCTGGACAATCACTTGGCAGAATTAAAAGCTTTCTACCTGGCAGTCAAGTGGGTTCATGATCATGACCGCACCCAGGAGTGGACTATATTACACACAGACAGTCAGCTTGTCGCCCAGTCGATCCGAAAGAATCATATGAAGAATCCCGTTTACGCTGAGATCTTCAATGATATACAGCAATTGTTGTCCCAGCTTAGTTTTTATGAAGTGAAATGGATCCCTGAAAAACAGAACAAAGGCGCGGACAATCTGGCTAAACAGGCCATCGCCAAGCAGCTTAAACAAAAAAATTAAAAAAGTAGCTGCTCGTCGTCTATCTCAGTTGAGATAAGCGGACGGCAGCTTTAATCTTAATTGTAATACAGATTGTCTGTTGGATAGACGGGATCATTCGTAATATCTATTCCTAGCATTCTGATTGTCTGTTCATTTTCGCTGTTCAGAATAACTGTTGAGTGCGCCTGGGCATCAGTCAACTTGTCAAGCTGCCTGTAAGCCAGATCTGCGGTCGGATTAGTTACCGCACTGATCGCCAGTGCAATAAGCAGCTCGTTGGCAGATAAGGTAGGTACCTTGCTTTTCAGATCATCTTTTTTCAATGTCTGAATCGTCTGCAGGATCATAGGAGCCAGCAAATCAATTTCATCAGAAATATTGGCCAAAGATTTCAAGCTGTTGACGATTGCAGCCGCAGCTGCATCCATCAGACTGGTCGTGCGTCCAGTCACTACTTTGCCATTAGGCAGCTCGATTGCAACGACTGCTTGAAGGCTCGTATCATCCATCCTGCTCTGTACCTTTTCTGCATACTGCCTTGCAATCAAGACAGGTTTTCTATCTTCTTTCTTTAAATCTGTTTCTTCAAGGATCAGCTGCATGTGTCGCAGAGAATCTTCATCAGCCAGACCTTTTATATAGTCATTTTCAATAGAAAATGCGCGGCGGATGATTTCCTGTCTGGACGCCTCACAGACTACTTCATCATTAATAATACCAGATTTAATCCGGTTTACACCCATATCTGTGGGAGACTGATAAACTGAAGATTTTCCGGATATTTTTTCAATAATCCGTCTAATAACTGGGAACATTTCCGTGTCTCTATTATAGTTGACCGCAACTTCCCCGTATGCTTCATAGTGATAGTTGTCCAGCATATTAACATCTTTAAGGTCCACAGTAGCTGCTTCGTATGCTGTATTGACCGGATGCTTGAGCGGAAGGTTCCATACCGGAAACGTCTCGAATTTTGCATAACTCGCTTCATTTCCTCTAGCATATTCATGATAGAGCTGATTCAGGCAGGTAGCCAGTTTTCCGCTTCCAGCTCCTGGAGCTGTAACGACGACTAGCGGTTTTGTAGTCTCAATGTAAGCATTTTTAGCAAAGCCGTTTTCTCCAACAATTGCTTCGACATTGGTAGGATAACCGTCAATGGCTCTATGCGTATGAACATTTATGCCATTGCGTTTAAGCTTGGTCATGAAGATATCAACGTTAGGCTGATTCTGGTATCGAGTAATCAGTACGCTGTTCACTGGAATGCCATATGCCCGGTACTCATCGATGAGTCTTAACACATCCCGGTCGTATGTAATCCCATAGTCCCCTCTCACCTTGTTTCTCTCAATGTCTCCTGCATACACACAAATGATAATTTCAGACTGATCTTTCAATGTTGCCAGCAGTTTCATCTTGGCATCTTCATCAAAACCAGGCAGCACACGTTTGGCATGCTTGTCGCCAATTAATTTCCCACCAAACTCAAGATACAATTTGTCACTGTTCTCAACTCTTTCAAGAATATAGGCAGACTGTTCCTTCAAATACTTTTCTGTGTCAAAACCAATTGTCTTCATTTCTTCCTCCTGTAACTTGTCCATTATCTGACTCATTATAGCATTAAACAGGAGGACATCTTAGAAATTTTTTTAAATTCTTAAAAAGAAAATCACTCGACAAGTTTCAGGTCATCCATTCCCACTATTTTCTTGTTCAATACATCTATGACTGCATCCCTTTTAACCAATGTCTTCTTTTCCAGCAGCATTTCCAGAACAGTTTTTGCCCCATAATCCATTCCTCGAGCTCCCGTGATCAGGAGAATATCTCCTTTTCCAACGTGGTCGAGACTCGTACATAGCACATCTTCTAGTTCGTTGTAATAGTCAACAGACACTGTACTTCTGGAAGAAATTATAGTGAATAACCTGAACCAGAATGAATTCTTTATTAATAAAGCAATCGGCTGAAGTTTAAGAGACTACAGCAAAACTGATCCTGAATGGGTCCCTCAATTCATCGAAACACACTGACAGGACACGGCTTCTTTGAGCATACGGGAAGCCAGCAAGTACCTTTAATGCAAGGTTCTCGCCAAACGGAAGGATGATGAATAATGTTTGTCTTAATGCAAAGGGTAGTATGACACTGGAGGAATTGATCCCGTATTGATCGGACGAAAAAAGGAGACCCTTATTAGTTTAAGTATTTCCTTTATCATTTAATTTTCCATGTGAATATCCATTTAAGGGTAAGAAATTGAAATCCCTTCCTGGTCAAAGGATTTCTTAACTTCCTGCAGGACATCAAAGTATACCGTCCAGTAATCTTCGGATTTGACCCATACTCTCGCAACATATTCGACGGCACTGTCTCCATGTGCAGACAGGCGAATAAACGGTTCAGGATCAGACATGACCAACTCATGATTATTTAAAATACCTTCCAATACATTCAGCACATGCTGAGTATCTGTCTCGTATCCAACTCCGAAAGTGAAATCGACTCGTCGGGTGTCATGAACAGAATAATTGACGATTCCAGCATTGGACAGTGTGCCGTTAGGAATGTAGATCATTTTATTGTCCGGAGTAATCAGTTCGGTATAAAGAATCTGGATGGCTTTGACTGTTCCGCTGTATCCGGATCCTTCAATATAATCCCCTACCTTGAACGGTCGCATGGTCAGAAGTAGTACCCCTCCAGCCAGATTAGACAGAGCGCCTTGAAAAGCCAGACCAATCGCCAGACTTCCTGCACCCAGAACAGCAACAAACGACGCTGTTGGTATGCCTAGAATACCGATTACAACAATAATAAGAAGAATCTTCATTACGACACTAAAAACAGACAGAAGAAATGGCTTAAGACTTTCGTCCATTTTTGATTTCTTAACTTGTCTCGTCAATAGTCTGTTGAAAACCTTAATCAGACTTGATCCAATAATTAAAGTAAGTATTGCCATAACTACAGGTACGGCTTTATCGATAAAAAATGTAATCCAATTCATTATTAATCTCCTTCATACCGAATCCGTGGGTATCACGGCCGGCAAGTAATTTTTTTAATTGAAACCTTATCTAGTTTCGGCCTCTTTAAGTCTTGATTTTCCTATATAAGTGGATAAGGTGCTGAACAACACTGTACTGATCATCGTTGTCACAGCAATCGTAAGAAAAATGCCTGGATCAGAAAAGTTATTTAAAACTACTGCAAATGCAACTGCACCATTCCTCTGTCCCCCTGCAAATCCGGAAGTCAGCTGCATCGCACGGTCGGGATTTTTCATTTCAATCAAATACCCGATTACTGCTGATGCTAGTACAATAAGAATGCTTGATGTAATCACACCACTCCCGATAAGCTGAACCAATTCAGGTAGAAGCCCCAGCATCATGCCGTATACTGCTATATTCATCATGACCTTCTGTGTTTTCAACGTATAAGGCTTAATATTCAATGCCAAGTCTTCGAAAAATAGTCGCATGAAAGACCCCGCCGATAAAGGAAGAAGGATACTCGCAATCAGACTTCCGATAAGGTCAAGAGAAGTGATTTCTACCCCTTCAATCATCCTCGGCAAAAGAATAGGTAAAATCAGAACTGTTGACAAGGTCAACAGGATCATTGTTGAAACAGCATAAGTGATCTTCTCACCTGTTTCCTGCACAAATGCAATGACTGTCGAGGCACCTGCACATAAAAATAGAATAACAAAGGCTGCGGAATAAACCGGATCTATTGGGATGATCCTGAGAAGCTGCCAGAGAATGAGGGGGAGAATGACATTGTTAAACGCCACCAGCCTTAAGAAGAAGCCCCAGTTATCTTTGACTGTCTTGAGAATAGTTTTTGGGTGTTCACTTAATCCTGAATTGAATACCAGGAGTAAAATGAAAATCGGCATGGTAAAATAACTGACATTGTATATCACATTTAAAACACCATTAATAACGTTCAATATAATCGTCTCCTTTAACGCACTAATATAAAGGATACAATCTATACTTACTTAAAGTCAACTTTTTTGAAATAAAGCAGCGTTGCAGGCGCGTATTAAGGGTGATGATATCTGGTGGCTAATCATCTAAGTTGTTTGGTCCCCTCTTCAGTAAGTGACAGGCTTAGTGGGTGGGAATCGGATAATGGTTGATGAGGACAAGGACTCACTCTGTCGGGAGCAGCCAACTGAGTTGTGATCGTGCCATCGAGTTGGTCGTAAGATGTCGCGAGCAGCCAACTGAGTTGTGATCGTGCCATTGAGTTGGTCGTAAGATGGTGGGAGCAGCCAACTGAGTTGTGATCGTGCCATCGAGTTGGTCGTAAGATGTCGCGAGCAGCCAACTGAGTTGTGATCGTGCCATCGAGTTGGTCGTAAGATGTCGCGAGCAGCCAACTGAGTTGTGATCGTGCCATTGAGTTGGTCGAAAGATGTCGCGAGCAGTCAACTGAGTTGTGATTGTGCCATTGAGTTGGTCGTAAGATGGTGGGAGCAGCCAACTGAGTTGTGATCGTGCCATTGAGTTGGTCGAAAGATGTCGCGAGCAGTCAACTGAGTTGTGATCGTGCCATCGAGTTGGTCGAAAGATGGATCTTGGAACCCACTCAGTTGGATTGAGGGCGCTCAGTTCGTCGCAAAACAAGACCGTTATATGCTCCCACAAAAAAACAAAGAAAAGCCGCCTATAGTACCCAGACAGTTGTTCATTGTTTCCAATGCTTTTGTAGGTTGGGGTCCCCCAACCCCTCCTTCTTGATTTAAATGATACTAGTTCAATGAATGGATACCTAATCGAGATACTTGGTGTCTTTGATACTTTCAGCTTTCAGAGTCAGTAAAATACGATTACCCTACACTTAATGTGTCCGCCTTTACCATTCCTCTAACCACAGATCAATAGGCTTTTGAAATACACCATCTTTTGTTCGATAGATATCACTTAACCAAACACTTATACTAATAGGATCTATATCCTTTATATTTAAATCTTCGTAATAGACGTAGTGGAGCGCGTCCGATCCTATTGAGCTAAGTTGGCTGACTTTACTATGGTTCAAAGTCTTAGTAAAGGTTACATTCTTACAGTTATTAACGTAATCCTCCCTAATCCTTTCAGGAATTTTAGTTTCCTGCATTAATTGAAGCAGATTGGACTGGAAATCAGCTAAAAATCTATTTATTTTGCTTAATCTGATTGGCCCGCAAACTATAGGATAATATGTTTTATCATTCATCAGGACAACTAATACAGTAGCCCTTGTCAGCTCCACTACATTCGCGTGCCAGTCGTATAATTCATCCGAATCTGTCGCATGATCATAATCCATATCGATAGCAACCTTTGAATCTCCAAAAATACCATCACTATTTTTTATCGCTGTGAGCATTTTCTTAGAGCAATGAATTCTCATATTCTCCGCCTTAATAGAGTACTCATGACAGCAGCCGACTGTTCTATTAGATGCATTTATAGTAATTGAAGCTCCCAGTCAGACTCTTCGTTCTGAGTACGCGCATAATAAAATTCGTTTAATTCTTCAGAAATCATCACCTTGTACATATCCATTAGGTCAGGAACCAGATTATAGTTTGAAAGTTCCGATTCGTCTATCCAGAATACTTCTCCTTCTTCAGAAGACCTCAAAGTGCCCGTAAACTGCGTTGCTATGTATAACAAAACGATGTAGCGTTCGTCTTTGTCAGTCTGAAACTGCTTGGTGCCGACAAGGTCAGGATCAGAAATGACTAGTCCGCTTTCTTCAAATACTTCTCTAATAACAGCCTTCTGGAAAGATTCCGCATGTTCTATTTTCCCACCTGGAAAAGTAATGCCTGGCCAGTTCTTATCTCGTCTGTCCCGAACAAGGACTTGGTTTTCAGAGTTGCGTATCAGACACATATTGGTAAGGATAACTTGTTCGCTCATTTAACACTCTCCTAAACAAAGAATTCAATATTAACTAAGTTAGTCCTTTAGTCTATTCAAATCCGTGTATCCAGTATATCAGTTTGAATTAATTCTTTCACTAATTCGGACATAATTTACTCTCATATGTTCCGTTCAGAGAGTATTACTCGTTTTAATATATAGTGCTTTTATCGAGGCTTATAACTCGCTATATTAAAGGTTAGGACTATAATCTAGGTGTCAGAAATTTATAGGAGAAAGGAGAGATTTTAAGATGAAAACATTGGACAGAGTCGCTTTAGTTATTTTAATTATTAGTGTGGTAAACTACTTATTAGTCGGACTTTTTGAGTTTAACTTGGTTGCCTCTATTTTTTGGGTCAGGATAATATCATTCCTCGTATCGTCTATGTACTCGATGGTCTAGCAACACTATATTGCATTAAATATTTTATGTATGGTCCTGATTCTATCGTGATAATGACCGAAAATACTATAAAGGAAACCGTTAATTTTTAAAATGTGGCTGAGCTAGATGCCAGTCTCTTTTTTGAACCATTATATATTGATAGTCCGACTGCCAATATATAATGGTTGTATATTTCTCAGTATTAGTTGATACTTGAGCCAATTTCATAATTATTTGTCGTGTTTAACACCTGATAAATCAACTTTTTTAAAACATAGAAAAAAGGACCCCCCCCATATGGTACAATTAGGTTGTCGACTAAGACACGTACTCCAGGAGGGATTCCTTATGTCCATTATACAACA